>JBAXLL010000039.1:0-10652 GCA_037134835.1 Verrucomicrobiota bacterium | reverse complement strand
GCCGTTGGCGCCCGTGGTGTTGCCGTTGCCGTTGCCATTCCCGTTGCTGCTCGGTGCGGCGCTCAACACGCTGGACCAGGCGCATGTGCCGGTGATCGAGTCGGCGTTGCAGACGCTCGGCGCCTCGCCGGCCGCCAGCGGCCATTATGAATTTCTCCGGCTCGGCGCGGTGCCGAACGTCGCCTCGTTCACCGAAAGCCTGTTCAAGACCGGCGCGGCGACGCTCATCGCGCTCTTTCTGTTCTGCGTCGGCAGCCAGATGACGCTGAAACTCGGCGCCCGCGCCCTGGGCAAGGGGGCGGTGATGACCGGTGCAAAGTTTGCCACCGGCGCGGCGGTGGGGCTCGCCCTGGGAAAAATCTCCGATTCTTTTCACGGTTTTCTGGGTCTTTCGACGCTCGCCGTCGTGGCGGCGATGACGAGCGGCAACGGCGGTCTTTTCGCCGCGCTCACCGGCCAGTATGGCAACCGCAGCGATGTCGGCGCGCTGTCGGTGCTGTCGCTCAACAACGGGCCGTTCTTCACGCTGATTGCGCTCGGCCTGATGGGGGAACGCTTTCCTCTCGTGGTGTTCCTCGCCGTGCTGCTGCCGCTCGCCATGGGCATGGTGTTGGGCAACCTCGACGAGGAGGTGAGGAAATTTCTCCAGCCGGGCGAGAAACTGCTGGTGCCGTTCTTCGCCTTTGCGCTCGGCGCAGGCATGAATCTGGCCAATTTTTTGCAGTGGCACCTCCTGCTCGGCGGGGTGGTGCTCGGCCTGATGACCGTGCTCATCACGGGCAGCGCGATGTGGCTGGCGCTCGGGCTGTGCGGCTTCCGCTCGCGCATCGCCGCGTTCTCCGAGGCCAGCGTGGCGGGCAACGAAGCCTTCACCCCCGCCGCCATCGCCGCCGTCGCGGCGGCGTCGAAATCGCCCAACGCGGCCGCCTACCAGGAAATTGTGGCTGCCGCCACCGCCCAGATCTCCATCGCCGTCATCACCACGGCGCTCCTCTGCCCGCTGGCCGTGATGCTGCTTGACCGCTGGCAGCGCGCGCGTGGCATTGATGGCCGGATCGAGCCGGAAACCGCCTGAGCCCGCCGCACCATGAACCACCCGCATCTCCCGCGCATCGCCGTCACGATGGGCGACCCCGCCGGCATCGGGCCGGAAATCTGCCTCCATCTGCTCAACGATACCGGGCTCGCGCATCTCTGCACGCCCGTGGTCTTCGGCGACGCCGGTGTGCTCCGCCGTGTGGCGGCACACTTGCACGTTGCCTTCTCCGCGCCGGTCATCCCCCGCGAAGCGTGGCCGGCGGCTTCCGCCGCGCTCACCGGCCCGGCGGTGCTCGATCTCGCGTGCGTGGCGGCCGACACGGTCGTCCCCGGCCGGGTAGATGCGCGCTGTGGCGACGCGGCCTTCCACTACGTCACGGCCAGCATCGAGGCGGCGCTCGCCGGGCAGGTGGACGCCGTGGCGACCGCGCCGCTCAACAAGGAGGCGATGCATGCCGCCGGCCACAAATTTCCCGGCCACACCGAGATTTTCGCCGAACGCATGAAAGCCCCTCGCTCCTGCATGATGCTCACCTCGCCGGAGCTGACGTGCAGCTTTGCCACCGTCCATGTCGGCTACCATGAGGTGCCTGGCCTGCTCAGCGTGCAGCGGATTCTCGACGTGATCGAGCTGACCGCCGCGGCGATGCGCCGCATCCGGGGCCGCGCGCCCAAGCTGATCGTCTGCGGGCTGAATCCGCACGCGGGCGAAAACGGCCTCTTTGGCCAGCGCGAGGAGGAACGCTTCGTTATGCCGGCTATCGCCGCCGCCCGCGCGCAAGGCCTGCACATCGAGGGCCCGCTGCCGGCGGACACCGCTTTTCTCGCCCCACGTCGCCGGACGACCGACGCCTTCATCTGTCTCTACCACGACCAAGGCCACATCCCGCTGAAGGCACTGGCGTTCGACTCGGCCATCAACACCACGCTCGGCCTGCCCGTCATCCGCACGAGCGTGGACCACGGCACGGCCTTCGACATCGCGTGGCAGGGCAAGGCCAATCCCAACAGTCTGGTCGAGGCGGTGAAGCTCGCCGCGCGCCTCAGCCTGCCCGACGCATGATCGTCGTGCTGGCAGACGACCTGAGCGGTGCCGCCGAGCTGGCCGGCGCGGCCCTGCGCCATGGCCTGAGCGCCGAGGTGCAGACCGAATTCTCCGCCGCCACCGACGCCGAGGTCGTGTGCGTGGACACCGACACCCGCCTGCTGCCACCAGCGGAAGCCGCGCCCATCGCGGAGGCGTTCGCGTGCGAGGCCGCCGCCGCCCAACCGGCCTGGATTTTCAAAAAATGCGACTCCGTGCTGCGCGGTCCGGTGCTGGCTGAAGCCCGCGCGATGGCCCGGGCCGCGGCTAAGCAGCGCATCGTGATCCTCTCCGCCAATCCCGCCCGCAGGCGCGTCATCCGCGCCGGCCGCTACTTCGTCGAAGGCGTGCCGCTGGACCAAACCGTCTTTGCGCACGATCCCGCGCACCCACGCACGACCGCCAGTGTCGCCGGGCTGCTCGGCGGTGATCTCGCCGGCATCGAGACGCCCGATGCCGAAACCGCCGCCGATGTCGCCCGTGCCGCCGCCAGCGTGGATCGCGCCACCCTGCCCGTGGGCGCGGTGGATTTTTTCGAGGCTCTGCTTGCCGCCCATGGGCCAACGCGGGCCATTCCGCCAGATGCACCCCACCTGCCGCACTTTCCCGCCCTCTTGGTCTGCGGCAGTGCCGCCTCGTGGGGGCAGCGCCGGGCCGAGGCGGAGAAACTCGGGATCCCCGTCTTTGCACTGCCACACGACCTCTCGGCCGTCGGCGGCGCGTTGCGTTCGCAGGGCCGTGCGCTGCTCGGCATCGGTGATGGTCCCGCCACACAGGGAGTGCCCCCTGCGGGACTCACGGAAACGCTCGCCGCATCCGTCGCCACGCTGCTGGGCGCGGTGCCGGTTGCACGGCTGCTGCTTGAGGGCGGCGCCACCGCACGGGCTGTCATCCGCGCCCAAGGCTGGTCCCGGCTCCGCGCGTGCGAAGCCTCCGCGCCGGGCGTCGGCGCGCTGTGCCCAACTGCGGCACCCGGACATCTGCTCCTCATCAAGCCAGGAAGCTATCCATGGCCGGCGGCAGTCTGGCCGTAAGCAGACCGAAGCGTAACGACGGGAGCTGCGACTCCATCGGGAGGGGCAGAAGGAGTCAGGAGGACTATCGCAAAAAACGCGGAAGGGCAGAAGCACCGAGGGAGCGCAGGCACCACACACCACTTGTTAAGAGTTCATACATGACCCATTTCGGCCCCATCAAGGAGGCGCTCGGGGCGACGCTTACGGCAAGCCCAACCTGCCCTTTTTTGGTTCTTCCGCGGGTTTATTTCGCAGGTTTCGGCTTCCAACCTTGCCAGAATAATGCGGCCAAGGTGGCACCAACGATAAAAAAAGTAATACCAGTAAAGATACGGCGCGAATAATAATTATTCAAATTACTCACACTTTTATAAAATCCGTCAGCACCGGTTTCCTTGATCAAATCGTCCCTGTAGTTGTAACCAAAAGGAATAAGCCAGGCACCCTCAGTAGGCCTATCACCGACGATTAAGAATTTATTATTTCTCAACGATATAAGCCAGATATCATCCGTTTTATATCTAGCTCCTGTTTGATAAATATAATGATCAACCATGACAAATTCATTTCCATTAATTCTCACCCATCCGGAAGCTTCTGGATGGGCCTTGGATAATGAACTCAAGGCCGCCAACGATTGCCACAGGCCAGCCATGGCCAAGCCAAGCCATAATGACAGGTATATTTTTTCAAAATCATCATGCATTATTTCAACAGTGGCCCGATAGGCGGAAACCTGCGGACGGCCTCATCCAAGGCCAGCGATCCGTTGGTCGCCAAACTGTGGCGCGGCCAGCCATCCCTTGCTCCGGGCAACGGCGTTTCGGGGTAAGCTTTCGGCGGTCAGCCACAGATCAAAGCGTTGCGGACAAGCTCGCTGATGGCAAGGCGGGGTTACGCAAAATCCGTCTCTGTTCTCCGCGTCCTTTGCGCTCTTCGCGTTTAAACTCCGTCCTCAGTCTCCGTCCTTCCGCGCTTCCGCGTTTCCGCGATAGGCTTTATTGCGACGGACGCAACGCGTGCTTCCTCCGGCCAGCTTACTTTGCCGCAGGCTTGGCCGCAAGCCAGCCGCCGGTTTTGAGCCATTTCGCCATCAGCTCCGGCCACTGGCCAAGCTGCGGATCGCCGAGCGACATGCTCGTGCCGTGCGGGCCGACCTGATACCAGTGCGCCTCGACGGGCACACCCGCAGCGCGGAGGCCATTAAACACACTCAGCTCGGGCGTGAGGTGGCCGGCGTCCTCCAGCGTGTTGAACATAAAGGTGGGCGGCGCGGTCGCGGCGACCGCCGGCGTGATATTGCGGCCGCCATAGATGAGGATGTTGAAGTTGGCCTGGGTCGAAATGCGATCGAGCGGATCGGCGGCAGCGGGGTCGCCGGGAAGCACGCTGTTGAAAAACGCGTCCCCCTCCAGCTCAGAGCCGGCGGAGAACCCGATGGTGCCGATGCGGTCGGGTGAGATTTTGAACTCCGCCGCGTGGGCGCGGAGGTATTGCATGGCGCGGTGGGCGTCCAGCGTGGAGGTGGCACGGTTGGGGTAGTTCGGGCTGAGGCGGTAGCGGAGCACGAAGCCGGCGACGCCATGGCGGTTCAGAAACTTGGCGACCTGCACGCCTTCGTTGTCCATACCGCGGTTGGTGAACGCACCGCCGGGGAGCACGAGCACGGCCGCGCCGGTGTTGTTGTTCGCCGGCGCGGGGAAAGCGTAGAGGGCGGGCTTGTCTTCGTCGGTGAAGACGCCGTTGGTGTCGGGAATCGCGCCGGGCGCACCCTCGGGCCAGAGGAGGATCGGCTCGGGGATGCCGGACACGGGGCCGGGCGGGTAGGCCTTGAGCTGCTCGACGTAGGCGAGCTGGCCGGGGTTTTGCGGCGGATTCGAAAAGCCGGCGATCGCCGCGTCGGCCTCGGTCACGGTGATGGTGGGCGGCGGGGTGTCGCGGCTGAAGACCGCGATGTTCAGGTCCAGGTTCGCGGCGGCGTCCGGCTTGATCTCGATGATGTAGTCCTGCTTGTCCGCCGGGCGGACCTTGGTGAAAGATATCTGGTCGGCCACGCTCGGCGCGAGCGGCCGGTGATGGGCAAACCACGCCGCCTCCTCAGTGCCGCCGCGCAGGGGGGCGAGGGAGCCGGTAAAGGAGTTGCTGATCCAGCGGGTCATGTTCTCGCGCACATCCACCCGGTAGCGGCCCGGCACCGCGCCGAGGTTGGCCGCCACGCTGAACTGCCCGAGCGGCACGCCGGCGGTGGAGTTCAAAATCTGCGCCGCGATCGGCCCGGCCCCGACGAAGTCCACCGGCGTCAGGATGAGGTAGCCGTGCGGGATGGTGCGGCCGTCCACCGTCACGATGCCCTTGAGCGGCACGCGCGGCCCGTCGGTGAGAAAGCCCATGAACTTTGCCCACGTGAGAAACGTCTCGGGCCACGTGCTGAGCGAGGGATTGTCGCCGCCCAAGCCCGAGCTGGCGTCGGCCTTGGCGAAAAAGTGCGCGTCCACCGGCGTCGCGCCACCGCCGCCCCGGGCGCCGCCGCCGCGTCCACCTGCGCCCGGTGTGCCGCCACGACCACCGCGTCCGCCGCCGGCGCCACGCAGCCGGGACCAGAGGTCAAACATGCCGGCCTGCCCGTCGGCGGTGCTGGAGGAGCCGACGAGGAAAGTCGGGGGCAAAGACGCCGTCACCCCATCCGCCACCGGGGCTGACCCCCAGATGAGCGCCACATAGTCGGGCCGGCTGGCAACCTTGTCCACCGGGTCGGAGGCGTCGGGATTGGCGGTGACCTGTTGATTGTAGGCGGCGTCGGCCGCGAGGACCGCGCCGTCGCCGAAGCCGAGGAGACCGATGCGGTTGGGAGAAATTTTCAGGTCGGCGGCGTGGGCGCGCAAATGTTGCAAGGCGCGGTTCACGTCGGCCGCCGTGCCGCCGCGCAGCACGAAGCCGGCGACACCGCGTTCGTTGAGCCAGCGGGCGAGTTCGGCCCCCTCCCCTTTGGCGTTGGTGGCCGTGCCGGACGACGGAACGATCAGCAACGCGCCCCCGGTGGCTTTTCCGGCGGCAGCCTGAAAGGGATAGAGGGCGGGCTGATCCCCTGCGGCACCGGCGCGAATCGGCACCGGCGCGGGCAGCGCCGCCGTTGCGGCCGCCGGGACCGATGTCGCGGCGACAAAATTCAGGGCGATGGCCAAAGCAACGGAACCGGCGCGCAAACTCAGGGTGGGACTAAAAAGCATAAGGCCAAAAAGCATGGAAACGGGCCGGGGAAATGCAACCTCAACCTAGGGCGCACGAGCCGTAGGGCCGGTGTCTTGCACCGGCCGTTTTCCGGATGCCACCAGCCTTTTCCCCTTGCGGCGTCTGCAAGACAGACGCCCTACCGGCGGAATCGCTCCCGGCCACCCGCAGGGACCGATTCCGCAGTTGCCAAACCGCGCGCACCGCAAAACTCGTCACTTCTCCCGGTTGCGAGGGTGGAACTTCGTGTGGTGCTCCACGAGGCGCGTTGCCTCGACCGCCGTGTAGATTTGCGTGGTCGAGATGTTGGCGTGGCCGAGCATTTCCTGGATCGCACGCAGGTCGGCGCCGCCACCGAGCAGGTGCGTGGCAAACGAGTGGCGCAACAAGTGCGGCTTGACGGGCTTGGTCACCCCGGCGCGCCGGGCATGGTTTTTCACCAGCACCCAGAGCATCTGCCGCGATATCGCCGTGCCGCGCCGGCTGAGAAAAAACTGGCTGGCGGTTTTCTTCGGTTTCACGAACGCGGGCCGGCCCGACGCCAGCCATGTCGCCAGCGCCGCGCGGGCCGCGCCGCCCAGCGGCACGATGCGCTCCTTCGCCCCTTTGCCAAAAACCCGCACGAAGCCGTTCTCCAGGTCCACCTGCTGCAATGTCAGTCCTGCCAGCTCCGACACCCGCAGCCCGCTCGAGTAAAACAGCTCCAGAATCGCGCGGTCGCGCAACGCCGGCACCCCACCGCCAGCCGGCGCGGCGAGGATGCGCCCGACCTCGGCGGCGGTGAGCGTGGCCGGGAGCTTCCGCCGGTGCTTCGGGCCCGTGAGCAGTGCGGTGAAGTCGTCCGCCCGCACGCGCGCCGACACCAGGTGGCGCGCAAACATCCGCAGTGCCGAGAGCTTGCGCGCCGCGCTGGAGGGCGCGAGACGGCCGAGCGATGCGAGCCAGGCGGCGGCCTGCGCCGGCGTGACGGCAGCCCAGACGCGGACCCGGCGTGCGGCAAGGAAGCGGGCGCACTGGCGCAGGTCGTTCTCGTATGCCTCAAGCGTGCGCGGCGAGCGTCCGCGCTCGAGGCTGAGGGCGTTGCCGAAATCCGTGATGGCGTCGTCCAACGCGGCCGGCAGCGCGGGCGCGGCGGCGGGCGGGGCCGGAATTCGGGTGGACGCAGTCACGTGACGAAGCAACAGCGCGGCGCGGTTGAGCGCAATCTCTCTGCGCGGCAGCAGGCCTCCGACCCTCCCCCGTAGCGCGGGCAACCTGCCCGCGTTCCTCCGCGCTCTTCGCGAACTCCGTGTTAAAACTCCGTCTCCTGACTCGTCCCATCCAGACTCCTGTCTCCTGTCTCCTTCGACCCTCCCTCCGCATTCTCTGCGAGCTTCCGTGTTAAAATAACCGGCTCAATACCGGCGGCGCCGGTGGCCGGGGGGCGGCGGGGCGGCGTCCCTCATGCGATAGGTGATCCGGCCCTTTTCGAGGTCGTAGGGGCTCATCTCCATCTTCACGTTGTCGCCATTGGCGATCTTGATGAAATTTTTCCGCAGCTTGCCGGAGATGTGCGCAAGCACGATGTGCTGCGTGGCGTTGTTCAGCTGGACCTTGAACATCGTGCCGGGGAGCACGGCGACGATCTTCCCCTCGACTTCGATCACTTTGTCGTCGGGCATATCAGGAGGGGCCGGGCAGGCGGGCAGAAATCATGCGTGGTGCGGTGGTTAAAGCACCTTGTAAGGCGGCAACCCGCCGGGTAAGTCAAGGGCTTTCCTCGCCGCCGCCGGTCCCGCCTCGCGCTCCATGCCCACTCCCCCGCCCTGCCCGTTTGAAAAACGCTTCCCCTCGCAGCTCGCGCGCGACGACGCGTTCTTCATGAGCCTCGCCTACAATCAGGCCGTGGACGCGTGGCGCGCCGACGAAACGCCCGTGGGCTGCGTGATCGAGCTGGGCGGCGAGATCATCGGCGCGGCGCACAACACCGTCGAGGCCGCGCGCGACCCCACCGCGCACGCCGAGATGCTCGCCCTCACGCAGGCCGCCGCGAAACTCGGCGACTGGCGACTCGCGGGTGCAACCGCGTTCGTGACCAAGGAGCCGTGCCCGATGTGCTCCGGCGCGCTGCTGATGGCGCGGGTGAAGCGCGTCTGCTATGCCGTGTCCGACCCCAAGATGGGCTGCCTCGGCGGCGCGACCAACCTCAACGACCTCCCGCGCGTCAACCATCACGTCGAGCTGACCGCCGGCGGCGTGCTGGAAGACGAGTGCCGGGCATTGATCCAGGAATTCTTCCGCGCGAAGCGCCGCGAGGAAGAGTAAGCTGTAGGGGCGCAGACTTGCTGCGCCCTGCTGAGTTGCGGGCGGGGTGTCCCATCCCGTGCGAGGACGTGTCCGCTGACTCAGTCCAAGTCCTTCAGCGTTGTCGCCAGCTTGTAGGGCACCTCGAGGCAGCCTTCAAAATGCCGCCGCCCGCAGATCAGGCGCAGTTCTTGAGCGGGCGGCAAGGTCTTCTGGTCGGTCGTGCCTTTCGTCTCGGCGACGAGATAAACCTTGCCGTCAACCTCGCGGACAATCGCCCAGTCTGGATTATAGTTCCCCAGTGGCGTCTCAACTTTGAACCAGCGAGGCAATTTCACAAACAGGCGGATATGCTCGTTTTGCTCCATCGCTTGGGCAAATTTTCTTTCAATCTCCGAGTCGTACTCAATCGCATCGTAGATTGATCTTTCGACGGTCAGGAGGCGGCTCAGGTAGCTTTCAATCTCATCGTTTTCAAAAAGCCGCATTTCGTAGCCCTGTCCCTCCACTCGCTCGTATTTGATGCCGTCCACCATAAGAGTCTGCTTGGCGTGGTTGATCGCGCTGACGGCCTGCTCCATGAATCGCTGAGGGTTTTTGAGCGCCTGTGCGGTGCGGCCGGACTTGATCAGAATTCCGGCCAGTGTCGTGCGTGTCAGCTCGGTCTCTCGCTGCAAATAGCCGATAATGTCTGGGATTGGCGGACGGTATTCCGCCAGCGATACGGTGCGGTAGGCGCGTGGTTTTTCCTCGACGCCCTGAGCGGAGAAGGTGACTTCCGATTTCGTGATGGCGAGCTTTGCCTCGGAAACATCCGGCTCCTCGGCAAGCTGCTTGGCGGCACGGGCGATCAGCTCGCTGGTTTCAAACGCGACATGGTAGCGCGTCTTGTGTGCGATGCGTTCCCAGAGCACCTTGAAATCGGGATTCAATTCCCAGCCCTTGCGCAACGTCACCTTGCGGCGGTCGCGGCGATTGACGATGCGGTCTTTGAACGAGACGCCACACTCGTCCTCCAGCTCTGTCTGAAGCTTGCGCGCAAAGTCGGCGAAGCTCTCGTTGGCGATGACGGTGAGGCGGTTCACCTTTGGGTCGTCACAGCGCTGGCCGTCCTCGATGCGCGGCAGGCGCAGGCCGCGTCCGATCTCCTGCCGTTTGCGGATTTCACTGCGGCCTTCGCGCAGTGTGCAAATTTGAAACACGTTGGGGTTGTCCCAGCCTTCACGCAGCGCGGAGTGGCTGAAGATGTAGCGTAGCGGCTCGTCGGGCGAGAGCAGCCGCTCCTTGTCGCGCATGATGAGCTGGTAGGCTTCGTCGTCGGCCTTGTTGCTGCCTACAAGGAGGCGGCCAAACCCGCCCGCCCGCGCAAAAGTCCGCGCAAGGCCTAGGCCCGGGCTGGTGCCGCTTTCTGCCGGCTGTGGCGCCCAATGCGCCGGAGTGCCGCGAGGTGGAGTAAGAAAGACCAAGTTGAGCAGAAAGCCATGAAGTCCGGAACTGAACCTTTCTGATTTTCCGGCTCATGGTTTCCTGGCTTCCTGCCTGATCTCATTCTGCAAAACCAAACCACAGTTGACGCCGCGCGTGATGCGCGCCACTTTCGTGTTCCCGTTTTCTCCAACCGTTCAACTCAACCCACGCCGCCATGCCTTACACCCTCCCCGCCCTGCCCTACGCCGCCAACGCCCTCGAGCCGCACATTGACGCGCGCACGATGGAGATCCACCACGGCAAGCACCATCAGGCCTACATCACCAACGCCAACAACCTCCTCAAGGATCACCCCGCCCTCGACGCGCTCGACGTGAACGCGCTTATCGCGGATCTCTCGAAGGTCCCCGAGGCCATCCGCGGCGGCGTGCGCAACAACGCCGGCGGCCACAGCAACCACTCGTTTTTCTGGAAAATCCTCGCTCCCGGCAAGGGCGGGGCCCCCAAGGGAACGCTCGCGGCGGCCATTGACGCGCAGCTCGGCGGCCTCGCCAAGTTCAAGGAAGACTTCGCCA
>JBAXLL010000038.1:0-10734 GCA_037134835.1 Verrucomicrobiota bacterium | reverse complement strand
AAACTGGGGCTTCTGGGCGTCGTTGAGGACGGCGGTGATCTTCGTGTAGGCAGCGTTCCGCGTCGTGGTGTTCTGGTTCTGGGCGGCGGCGAAATCGGCGGCGGCCTTGGTCTGCGCCTCGAGCAACGGGGAGATTTGCGCGGCCTGCGCGTCGGTGAGGGTGAGCGCAGTCTTGAGCGCGGCGAGGTCGGGTAGTGGAGCGCCAGGGCCATTTTGGGCGCGGCCGGCGGTGGCGAGGAAGCCGAAGGCACAGAGCGCGGCACAGGAGCGTGCGAGGGCGAAGAGTTCTTTGGAGTGCATGGGGAGAGGAGGGGTTAGGACAGGAAGCAGGCCAAGCGGTTGGAGTTTGTCAATCACCCCGACAAGCCGGCAGTGCCCTAGGTCAACCCACCGGGTGAGCCGCGGCTCGACATGTCGTAGGGGTGCAGACTCGCTGCGCCCGTTTGAATCTCACCCCTTGGGCGCAGCAAGTCTGCGCTCTTCGGACGCCTGATCTTGAATTTATCCCGCTGATTTTCGGAAGGCCCTAAGCTGAAGCCGCCGCTCACGTCGCCTCGAGCGCCGAGCTTATGGCGGCGGCGATCTCGGGCGACTCGGGAACGACCCCGGGGGCGAAGCGCTGTAAAATCGTCCCATCGCGGCCGACAAGGAACTTGGTGAAATTCCAACCGATGTCACCGGGAAACGGCGAACCCGCACCCGCCAGCATGGTGTAGAGTGGGTGGCGGCCGGGGCCGTTGACCTCAATTTTCGCGAAGAGCGGAAATGTGACATGGAACCGCGTGGAGCAAAACTCCTTGATCTCCGCCGCCATCCCCGGCTCCTGCCCCTTGAATTGGTTGCACGGAAAGCCGACCACCGTGAGACCGCTGGCACCATGCTTTTCCCAGAGGGCCTGCAGGCCGGCGTATTGCGGCGTATGGCCGCAGGCCGAGGCCACATTGACGATCAGCAGCACACGCCCCACATAGGGCGCGAGCGTGCCGGCGCGGCTGTCGATGTCGGTGACGGGGATTTCATGGATGCGGAGCGCGGGGAAAGCCGGAGGCGTCATCACGGCAGCGTGCGTCACCGCCGTTCCCACTGTCAACGCCGCCGGTCACCGCCCCGCTTTGCCGATTAGCGCTGACCTGCTCGGATTGCTGGGAAACTAATTTCGCGTGGCCGCGCCCGATTCGCAATTGTCCCACCGACCTCCGGTGGCTCGACTCGCCGCCGGATGTTACGCCGTTTCCAAATCGCCGCGGTCCTGCTTGCGTGGCTGCTCGCCACGGGCAGCCAGTGGGATTGCACGCAGGTGTTAGCCTGGGGCCGGATGATCACCCACTACGCGCACACCATGCCGCTGGCCGACGCCGTACGGCTCACGTTCACCGCCGGCAACGAGTGTGACATCTGCGTGGCTCTCGCCGACGTGCGCCAACAGCAGTCCGACACGGTCCCGGTCACCCCTGCGGCCAAGTCAGCCGCGAAAATTCTCCTCTTTGTGCAGCCGGCGGCGGTGTTCATGATGGCCGCGCCCGAGACTTTCGTGTGGCCCGACAGCACACGTGGGTCCGGTTTGGGCATGTTACGCGCCAGCCCACCGGTCCCACCGCCTCGCGCGGCGTGATGCCGCCCCGGTTGTCCCGGGCGGCTTGGCCCATCTGCGTGAGCGTGGCTGGAACAACTTGCCTAGCTTGGAGTGCGCGGCGGCCTCGTCGCGCGTCATGGGTGCCGGGGTCGGCCCGCTCTGTCTGCCAACTTGCGCATGCCTGGTTCGGGCTGGCGCATCCTTCAACCTTTCCCGTTATTGCCATGAAATCTTACTTCTTTTCCAGTCGTCTCGGAGCCATCGCCTTTGTTTCGGCACTCCTCCCTGCTTCCCTCGGTGCCTGCTCGATCTGCGGTTGCTCACTCAGCGCCGACTGGGCCGAGCAAAGTTTCAGCGACACGGCCGGCCTGCTCGCCAGCCTCCGCTTCGAGTACATTGACCAGAACAACCTGCGCTCCGGGACGGGCCGTGTCGCCACCGGCGCGCTCATCTTTCCCAATCCCGACGAAATCCAGCTATCGACCATCAGCCGCAACGTCTGGTTCGATCTCGACTGGAACAGCGGTGGGGCGTGGGGCCTGTCACTGTCCGTGCCGTTCCACGACCGCAGCCACCGCAGCATCGTGGATGGGGACACTGTCGCCTCCACCTCGCAGGCCAGTGGCGTCGGTGATGTGCGGGTGAGCGCACGCTACTCATTCACTACGCCCGGCCGCACCCGCGGTGTGACCCTGCAGCTCGGCCTCAAACTGCCGACGGGGCGCACCGATCAAACTTTTGCCACCGGCCCGCAGGCTGGCACTCCGCTCGACCGTGCTCTCCAGCTCGGCACCGGCACCACCGACCTGCTCGCCAACGTGACGGGCTTCGCCCGGCCCGGTCCCTACTGGGGCTGGTTCGCCCAGGCCCAAGCTGTACGGCCACTCAATACACACGACAGTTTCCGTCCATCGCCGAGCCTCGGCGTCAATCTCGGTGTGCGCCGCCTGACCAACGGCTGGGTCACACCGCAGCTCCAGCTCAATGCCCGCTGGGATGGCCGCGAGTCGGGGGCGAATGCCGACACGCCCAACAGCGGTGGCACCTTTGTCTTCCTCAGCCCCGGCCTGACCGTCGAACTGGGCTCGCGGGCGAGCGCATTTGCCATTGTGCAGCTCCCGGTCTGGCAGCGCGTCAACGGCCTGCAGCTCGAGCCCAACTGGCTGCTCTCGACTGGTGTACGTTGGCAGTTTTAATGCAACCTCCGCCGTAGCGTGGGCAATCTGCCCGCGTTCGCTCCGCGCTTCCGCTGCTCCGGTTTCCGCGATTTGTATTCTGGCCCACACTTGCCCCTCCTGCGGTTGACTGCCATCGGTATTGGCTCAGTTTGCCCTTTTCCGAGGTAGGTGGCGCGCTCGACTCGCCACGTTTGCCTACGGCGCCGAAGTTGCGCGGCGAGCGCGCAACCTACACCGACCAAACTGAGCCACTACCCTGCCATCGCAAGGCTCGACAAGACGCGAGCGGGAGGCTTGGCTACGTCCTGCTTACGTGCCTGTGCTCCCCACCCTGGATTTCTCCTTCCCCATGAAAATCGCCGTCCGTTTCATCCCCGCTTTCGTGCTGCTGACTGCCGCCGTGCCGGCATTCGCCCAAGTGGACGCCCTGCCCAATGTCAGCCTCAAGCCCGCCGAGATCATCAATCTCTGGCCCGGCACTGCTCCCGGCGAAACCGGCAACATCGGCCCGGAGCGCATCCTGCCGAACCGCCCCCGGCCGTTCGACCAACTGGAGAACGTAAGCGTGCCGACACTAGCGGTTTTTTATCCGCCGGCCGACAAGCGCACGGGCACGGGTGTGCTCGTCATCCCCGGTGGCGGCCTAGACCGGCTCGCCATCGAAACCGAAGGCTATGAGGTCGCCGAATGGCTCAACGCCCACGGCATCACCGCCTTTCTCCTGAAATACCGGGTCCCCCGCCGCACGCCGGGCGCGGCGTGGCGCGTCGGGGTCCAGGACGCCCAGCGCGCGATGGGCCTGATCCGTGCCCATGCGGCGGAGTGGAAAGTTGATCCCGACGCCATTGGAGCCATCGGCTTCTCGGCGGGCGCTGAAATTAACGTTCGTCTATCCGTGCTGCACGCGGAACCACGCCAATACGACCCCGTGGACGACGCGGACAAATTTTCCACGCGGCCCGATTTCAACATCGCGATGTATGGCGGCGGCTTTGCCAATACCAACAACAATACAATGAATCAGGACGTCGCTTCGCGCATTAACGCGAGCACGCCACCGATGTTCATCGGCCATGCCTTCGACGACGCCGCGCTCAGCTCCGTCATTCTCCTGGGCGCGCTCAAACGCGCCATCGTCCCGTCGGAACTGCACATCTTTGCTGCCGGGGCCCACGGCTTCGGCGTCCGCGACTCGGGCCTGACCATCGCCGAATGGCCCGAGCTGTGCCTGCGCTGGCTCGGGCAGCTTGGCTTCCTCGATGCCCCCGGCGTGCGGGCCTATGCCAAGAACTTTGTCGCCGCACGTGACGGCGGCGCGGCCACGCTGCCGCGTTTCAGCGTCGCGGCCTATACGACCGACATGACGGCCGCATTTGCGTCGCAGCGCCGCGTGGTCGCGGCGACGCTCGCTTCCGGTGGCAGCATCGCGGGTTACAAAGGTGTCTACACCTCGCCGACCGCGCAGGCCGGCGTCAACGTGACCCATGTTTATCATGGCGTGCTGTTCACTGCCGGTCGCATCAATGCTTCACCAGCGCCCACCATCGCCACCGACCCCAAACGGCCCATCTACGTCGAGACCGAGATTGGCTACATCATCGCGACCGACATCGGCTCCAAGCTTCGTGTCCCCCGCCAGGCCATGACAACCGTGCAGGCGCTGGTTCCTGTGATCGAGCTGCCGGTCAACATGGCGCCGCTCATGGGCGGAAACATCGTCGCGGCCGACATCATCGGGGGCAACTCCGGATCGTACAAATACATTGTGGGCGCGCAGGTTGCGCCCGAAGCTGCGGGTGACCTCGACGCCCTCACCGTGACGCTCAGGCGCGATGGCCAGACGCTCCACGAGGGCAAGGGTGGAGAAGCCCAGGGTGGTCAAGCCGAGCTACTGATGAACCTCATCAATCAAATCATCGAGCAGGGCCACGTCATCCACGCTGGCGACCTCATCATATCGGGCGCCCTCGGCGGACCCAAGCCCGGCGAAAAGGGCGGCTACACCGCTGATTTTGGCAAGCTCGGCTCAATCGAGTTTAAGCTCGAGTGAGCCCTCCTACCCCCCGGGACCGTCCGCCGATTGCTGCCCCCACGCTGCGCCGAGCGTGCCGCGCAGTCCTTCCCGCCTGTCGCCCTGCTTCGTGCCCGTTGGATTCCTATTCTCCGTCCCGTTCCGGACCGAATCGCCCATCTCATGAAAAAACCAATTCAAATTCTTCTCCTGCTGGTGACCGGCGCGGCCGGCTTCTCCGCCGGTGTCGTCACCGAAAAAGCTGGCAACACCCCGCCTGACCTCGAAAGCCGGATTTACCGGAAAACGGATGCCCTCAAAGGCGGCGGCGACTGGGGCAGCATCTACACTTACACGGGCGAAGGCACGCCCACGGTCGGCACCGACAGTGTGCTCACCGCTGAGCTGGAGTTTCTCCCCGGCAAGCAACTCCAGGCACCGCACGTGCATGCCAACGAAGAATTTCAATACATCATCGAGGGAGGCGGCACCTGGTTTCTGAATGGCAAGGAAACGCCCATCAAGCCGGGCGACCTCATGTATGCCAGACTAACTGCGGAGGCGGGGATGAGCACGATTAAGCCTTCCTGCCCAGCCGGTCATCAAGCCGGTGCCACATCTCCGGCAAACGGCTCCTGGGTGTCGCCCGGCTGATAATCCACCATGATGGTGAAATAGAAGACCGAACCTTCGCCGAGGTGGCTTTCCACGGAGATGGCCCCGCCCATTCGCTCGCAGAGGCGCTTGGCGATCACGAGGCCGAGGCCCGTGCCGCCACGCCGGCGGCGCGCAGAGCTGTCTACCTGAGTGAACGGCTTGAAGAGCTGTTCATTTTTTCGTGCGGTATGCCAATGCCCGTGTCCCGCACGGCAAACCGCAAGCGCACGGCGCGGCGGTTTCCAGCCTCCAGCAGCTCGGAGCGGGCGCAGTCCAATGTGAGTGTCACACCGCCGCGCTCGGTGAACTTGATGGCGTTGCCAACGAGATTGTGAAGAATCTGTCCGAGGCGCTGCTGGTCGCCATTGACGATGGCGGGAACATCCTTGGCGATGCGCGCCTCCAGCGTGAGTCCGGCCGCAACCGCCCGAGGCTTGTGCAACTGACAGACCTGCTCGATGCAGCCGCGGAGCGCAAACGGTGCGGTGGCGATGTCGAGGGTGCCGGCCTCTATCTTTGAAAGATCAAGGATGTCGGCTATAAGCGTCTCGAGTAAACGGCCGCTGCTGGCAATGAGATCGGCATGCACACGCTGATCGGATGTGAGCGGCGTATCCCGCAGGATGTCGGCAAAGCCGATTATTGCATTGATCGGTGTGCGCAGCTCGTGGCTGACGATGGCAAGAAACTCGCCTTTGGCCCGGTCGGCCGCCTCGGCCGCATCCTTGGCGGCACGCAACAGCGCCTCGGCTTCCTTGCGCGCCGTGATATCGTGGCCCACGGCTTGGTACTCAAGGAGGGCACCCGTGCTGTCCTTGATCGGCCGGTGTGTCCACGCGAGCACAACCGCACGGCCGGCCGTGTCAGCCAGAGTGTTTTCAAACGCAGCGGTTTCCTGCGGCAGACTGTCAACCCGCAGCAGGCCGGCTGTGATCAAGATCGCCGGTTGCCCCAGCAGCTCTGCACGCTTTCGGCCGAGGTGCGCGGCATAGGCGGCGTTCACAAACGTGAGGTTTCCATCCGCCCGGTAGCGGCAGATGAGATCAACTTGGTCCTCGACGATACCCCGGTAGCTGGCCTCGACCCGCTGGAGTGCCCGCGCCATCCGTTCAATCTGCCGGGCCAGGCCGATGATCTCGTCGGGATCTCCATCGTCCATCTCGGTTCCTGTGCTGGACGCCGGATCATCCGCCACCTGCGCCGAGGTGCGCAGGCCCTTGAGCCGCTGGATCAGCGTGCGATCCCAGAAATAGCCTGCCAGCAAGAGCAACACGCAACCGATGATCGCCAGCGCAAGAATGTAATAAGTTGAACCAAGCCGCTCCCTGACGTTGTCGTCGGCAATAATTGCAATCAGTGCGACCACGAGGGCCGACGCGAGCGCCAAGAGGAGCGCGGTTTTGCGTTTCATTGAGTCCATTTCGGTACCGACCCTTATGCCACCATCCCGCACCGATGTCGAATGAAAACGGCCCGCTGTCCACCGCTGGGCGGCGCTCAGGCGGGCCGCCGCCCCGGCTTCCGTCGGGTGGAACGCTTGCCTGAAGCGAAAGCGCGTGGGGCCGGCCGCTGCTTTTTGACGGTTTCTACCGTCCCGGCCAGATCGGCCACTGCGGCCGGATCAGGCGGCTTCGTCGGCGCGCGCCACGGTCTGGCAAAAAACGGATTGTGCAGCCGCTCCTCCGCCAACGTGGTCAGTGGCCCGTGACCGCAGGCGAGCACACTGTTGCGGGGCAAGGTGAAGATTTTCTCCCGGTCGTGTCGCAGCTGCTCGGCGAAATGTTCCCGGCTGCCTCCGATGGAGCCCGCGAAGAGCGCGTCGCCCACGATGGCCAACGGCCACGCGAGGCCGGTGATAAAAAATGTCGTCAGCCCCGGTGAATGGCCCCAGGTGAGGAGCGTTTTCACCGCGAGCTCGCCAAGGTGGAAGTGCGAATTTTCCGCAAACGTCCGCGCGCCCGCATACGCCACCGGCTCGAGTTCGCTGGCCCATACCTCTGCACCTGTGGCCCCCGCGAGCCGCGCTAGGTCAGCGACATGGTCTTCGTGCGTGTGCGTGAGGAAGAGGTAGCGCAGCTCCAACCGCTCCGCCGCGATGGTGTCGAGCATCCCCCCGCAGTCCGCGCCGGTGTCGAACGCCGCCGCGATCCGCGAACGCGGCTCCCAGACGAGGTAGCTGTTGACGGCCATGTCCTCGTAGGGGGTATTGAACATCGCGAAGCCGCGCGGAAACACCGGCGCCCGCGGCCGCCAGCGGCCGTGGGCGAGATCTTCCAACACGTCCGGGTCCAGCCGCAGGTGGCGCGCGACCCGGCGCAACACGGCGTCCAGCGGCCGGCCGGCCTTCACGGCGTCGAGGTCGGCCGGTACCACCCCGGCGCGGGCGCACAGTTCGTCGTCGGAGATTTTCCAGCCCCGCTGGGCTTTACCGATCACATCGGCAAAATTGTCCTCGAGTGGAATGTGCACCATGTCGCGAGCCAACCGGCAGGCGCGGATGCGGCAACCGCAAAACCGCCCCCACCGACGATTTCCGCCCTTGCCAAACTTGGGCCCCGCGCACTCTTTGGGCTCCTCCTTTCGCATGTCCGGCCTCGTCACCGCTCTCCTTGATCCCACCCGTATCAGCCTGCGGCTGCAGAGCACGAAGCGCACGGCCGCGCTGCACGAGGTTGCACAGTTGCTCACCGGCCATCCCGATGTGACAGGTTTCGATGGCTTCTATACCGAGCTGCTGGCCCGCGACCGACTTGACACCACCTGCCTCGGCAACGAAGTCGCCCTGCCCCATGCGCGGACGGAACACGTCAAAAAACTCGTGCTAGCCGTGGGCCGCAGCGAGGCCGGCGTCCGCTTCGAAAGTGGCAACCAAAACGTGAAACTGCTGTTTGTCATCGGCACACCCAAGACCGCGCCCGGCGACTATCTTGCACTCGTGAGCGCGCTTTGCAAAATCCTCCGGACCGAAGCCACCCGCGCCGCCCTCCTCGCCGCCGCCACGCCGGCCGAGTTCACCGCCTTGGTTACCGCCGCCGAAGCGAACCTCCGCCGTTAATTTCAGTCCTGCCGATTTCCCCGCCACGCTGAGCGCAGCCAGAAAAACACCACGGCCAGCAGCACAAATTTCCACAACAAGACGAGGCCGAAGCCCGCGATCTCGGCAAACGCCAGTATCCGACCGAACCCCTGCCCACCGCGAAAGACCAGCGCGCCACCCAGCACGGCGATGACCGCAAGCAGCAGCAAAAAATTGGAACGGGTGGCAGGGCGCACGGGTCCAGTGGATGCCGCTCCGGCCGGCCCGGCAAGAGCAACCGATGGTGCCACACTCGCTTGTTGCCTTGCCGGCGTCTCCGCTCACGCTGCGCGCATGGCCTCGGCGAAGCATCTGCTGGTGGACGGCCCCAACATCCTGCACGCGTGGCCCGAGCTGCGCGCGCTACTTCGTCGTGACCGCGACGCCGCGCGCTCCCAGCTCCGCCACCGTCTCACGGCCATTCACGACACCGAGGCCGTGTGCCTCACGCTCGTCTTCGACGGGCGCGGACCGGAGTTGCGCTTGGAGCGGCCGTCGCAACAGGAGACTTTCACTGTGCTGTTCACTCCTTCCCGTCTCACCGCCGACGATGTAATCGAGCAGCTCGTCGCGCGCGCCGCCGCGCCCCGGGACTGTTATGTCGCCACTGCCGACCAGACCGAACGGCGCACCGTCGAGGCGCTCGGTGCCCTAGTCGTGGCACCGGACGAACTCGCCGCCTGGTGCGCGCGGGCCGAAACGCGCCTCGGCACCCAAGCGGCTGCATTGCGCCGCCACAACACGCAGGAATGGCGGCGGCCTGCGCCATGAAAACCGTCCCCGCCCAGTTCTCAGGCCCGTCGCCCGCCGCCGGCTCCGCTGTCGCGGAGACTCAGGGGCTTTACGGCCCGTTCACCTTTTCCGAACGGCTGCTCCAATTCATCTGGGCCCGGCATGAGTTCGCCGGTGCCGTGGCGCAAACGGCCGACGGTCGCCCGCTCGAAATTCTTGATCCCGGCAAATGGAACGGCCTCGGTGGCCCGGATTTCCTTGGCTCACGCCTCCGGCTGGACGGCGCGGAAGTGACCGGCGACGTCGAACTCCACCTCTATGCCTCCGACTGGGTGGCGCACGCCCACGCCCGCGATGCGGCCTATGCCAACGTGCGATTGCACGCCGTGCTGTTTCCGCCGCAGGAAATCTACACCGCCGGTGCCAATGGCCGGGCGATCCCTGTGCTCGTGCTGCTGCCACTGCTCCCTCGCGGGTTGGAAGAATACGCCGAGGACGAGGCCGTTGCAGCTCTCGCCGGCCGGCCGTTCGCCCGCGTTCCAGCCGCCCTTGCTGCCCTGGGACCAGAGGCGCTCGCCGTGCTGCTCGCGCAGCATGCAGAGCGCCGCTGGCAGCAAAAAGTCCATTTTGCCCGACAGCGACTCGCCCGGCTGGGCTGGGAAAACGCGTGTCATCACGCCGCGTTGGAAATCCTCGGCCACCGTTTCAATCGCGCACCGATGCTCAAGCTCGCCGCGCAGTTCCCTCTCGCGGATTGGAGGGCGGGCCGCATGGACCTCGCGGAGGCGTGGGCCACGCAGGAGGGACGCTGGCAGTTCCGAGGGGTCCGTCCGCTCAATCACCCGCGCCTGCGGCTGCGCCAATACGCCGCTTGGGCGATGGCGCGGCCTGACTGGCCCGCCCGGCTGCGGGCGCTCGCGTCGGTTCTTCCCCGACCGGCGGTGACAGGGGTAGGCGCGACGCGCACCCTGCGACGGGAGCACCGGCTGCCCGCGCTGCGGCAACAACTTTCCGGCGGGCTCTGTGCCGATGCCATCGGCGGCTCACGTCTCGATACGCTGGTCTGCGACGGCCTGCTGCCGCTGCTGGCCGCCGAGACGGAGGCGTCGCTCGGCGGACTCTGGCAAATCTGGTTTCCGGGTGACCAGCCGGAGTCATTGTTGCCAGCGTTGCGGACACTCGGCCTGCTGGCTGCGCCCGCTCGCCCGGCCTGCCACGGTGCCGCCCAAGGACTACTCGGCTGGCTCCTGGAAACCGGACGACGTTGAGGCGGCGTGGCCGTTTCAGACCGGCCCCAGCATGGTTGCTATGGTCTCGTGGAGTTTCTCCTGCGTAAAAGGTTTCGCGATGATGGCATGCGCGCCGAGTCCCCGCGCCAGTTTCAAATATTCGGCGCCGGCGATGTGTCCGCCGCCGGACATGGCCAGAATGCGGACCGACGGATGCTGGCGGCGGATCTGAGCAATAAACTCCATGCCATCCATATCCGGCATGAGTAGGTCTGTGA
>JBAXLL010000037.1:0-10814 GCA_037134835.1 Verrucomicrobiota bacterium | reverse complement strand
CGGCGACCGGCTCGACGCACGCCACCACCGGCTGGCCCTTTACGTCGCGGAATTCCACCCCGGGGATCGGCTTCAGTTCGGCGACCTTGATGGTCTCGCCGACCTTCAGCTCGGTCACGTCAACGGGAATCACGGTCGGCAGGTCTTTTGGCAGGCAGCGGATGCGCAGGGTGTGCGCGGCCATTTCCAAAACGCCGCTCTGGTTCTTCACCCCAAAGGACTCGCCCACGGTCTGCACCGGCACGAGAATCTCGAATTTCTCATCGGCCTTGACCTCATGGAGGTCAACGTGCAGGTAACGGTCGGTGATCGGGTCCCGCTGAATCTCCTGCAAAAAGGAAAGCGCCCGGTCGCTCTTGTCGGGACGGGCCAGCTCAATGAGGAGCGCACGGCCGGCGACCGCCTTGCGGAGGCGGACGAACTCGGCGGAGTCAATGGCCAGCGTCTCCGGCGCGGTATGCTTGCCGTAAAGAATGGCGGGGATCTGGCCGGCCTTGCGCGTGCGGCGCGAGGCGCTGCGACCGGTCTGGGCGCGGGGCGTGACGTTGAGCGAGAGCTTGTTTTGCATGGATTTCGTTCCCCCTGGAACTCCGGAATTGGAGGCAGGCGTAGTGGAAAAGGGTTCGATTAGATAGGGCCGGGGGCGGGGATTGCAACCAAAACTTTTGCCCGCCCCGTTTTTTCACGTCCGCCTGACCCATTAGCCCGGCGCGGCCAGCCGGCCGGCATACACATTCAACCGGTCGGCGCGGAGGAAGCCCACCAGAGTCTGCCGGTTCGCCCGCGCGAACTCGGCGGCGAGGCTCGTCGGCGCCGAGACGCCGGCGATCACCGGCACGCGCGCCGCCAGCGCCTTTTGCATCACCTCAAACGACAGGCGGCCGCTCACCAGGAGAACGTGCCGGCGCAGCGGCAGCCAGCCGGCGCGCAAGGCATGGCCAAGCACCTTGTCCACCGCATTATGCCGGCCCACATCCTCTCGCGCCACGAGCAGCGCGCCCGCCGGGTCGAACAGCGCCGCCGCATGGAGCCCACCCGTCGCATGGAAGACCGGCTGCTCCGCCGCCAGCCGGGCGGGCAAGGCGCGCAGCAACGCCGCCGTGGCACGCCAGGGCCGGCGCAGCGGCGGAAACTGCTGGGCGATGGACGCGATGGTCGCCTTGCCGCACAGCCCGCAGCTCGTTGCGCTGAAGACGTGCCGCGTGAGCTTGGCAAAGTTCACGCGCACGGCTTTCGCCAGCACGACCTCGATCACGTTGCCCTCTGCGGTGCGCGTCCGCGGGGTGCGGCATTGCATGATATCGAGGATGTCGTCGGCCGAACGCACGACGCTCTCCGTGAGCAAAAATCCCGCCGCCAGATCCGCATCGTGTCCCGGCGTGCGCATCACCACCGCGAGCGCGCGGCCGGCGACGCGTAACTCCAGGGGCTCCTCGACCGCGAGCGCGTCAGCCACGTCCTGCGCCAAGCGGCCGCGCGGAACCCGGCGCACACGCCAGGACCGCGTCTGGGCGGCGGAAAATCGGGGGTGAGACTGGCCAGCGGACGTAGCTTGCATAAAAACGCCTGATTGTGTCGTTTTCCTCCTCTGATGCCAGACAATCGTGTCACCCTGCCCGCCGCCCAAACTCCCGTCGAACTCGATGGCACGCGCATTGGCGCGCCCAGCAAGGCGGCGGCGGGACTCAAGGCGGTCCAGAAATCCATGGCCATTGGCGTGGAGGAGATGGGCCTGGCACGGACGGCCAAACTGCTGCTCCAGGTCAACCAAAAGAAGGGATTCGATTGCCAGAGCTGCGCGTGGCCCAACCCGGACGACCACCGCAACCTGGCGGAATTTTGCGAGAACGGCGCCAAGGCCGTGGCCGATGAAGCCACGCTCAAACTTCTCACCCCGGATTTTTTTCGGCGGCACAGCGTGACGGAACTCGCGGCCAAGTCTGATTTCTGGCTCGGAAAGCAAGGCCGGCTGACCGAGCCGATGTGGCTGCAGCCCGGCGCGTCCCACTACGAGCCCGTCTCCTGGGATTCGGCATTCGCCATGATCGCCGGTGCACTGAAACAGCTGGCTTCGCCCGACGAAGCCTCCTTCTACACTTCGGGGCGCACCAGCAACGAGGCGGCCTTTCTCTATCAGCTCTTCGTCCGCACCTTCGGCACCAACAACCTGCCCGACTGCTCCAACATGTGCCATGAGTCGAGCGGTTCGGCGCTGAACCCGACCATCGGCATCGGCAAGGGCTGTGTCACGCTGGCGGACTTTGACCGGGCGGATGCCATCTTTGTCGTGGGCCAAAATCCCGGCACGAACCACCCGCGGATGCTCTCCGCGCTGCAATCCGCCAAACGGCGTGGCTGCAGGATCGTCAGCATCAACCCGCTGCCGGAAGTGGGCACGCATTACTTCAAGAACCCCCAGGATCTGAAAAACCCGCTGCGGGCGGCCGAGGTCATGTTCGGCAAAGGCACGCCCATCGCCGACCTCTGGCTGCCCGTGCGCAGCAACGGCGACATGGCGGTGTTCCAAGGGATCATGAAGGAAATGCTGGCCGAGGAGGACAAACGGCCCGGGCAGGTCTTCGACCGGGCCTTCATCACCGAACACACCCAGGGCCACGCGGAACTGGTGGCGCACCTCCGCTCCGTCCCGTGGGATGACCTCGTGGCCGGCAGCGGCCTGAGCCGGGAACAAATCCGTGCCGCCGCCGACATCGCGCTCGGGGCCAAGGCCATAATCGTCTGCTGGGCCATGGGGCTGACACAACAACGGGAGGCGGTCGCGACGATCCAGGAAATCATCAATTTTCTCCTCCTCGGGGGCCACATCGGGCGGCCGGGGGCCGGCCCGTGTCCGGTGCGCGGCCACAGCAACGTCCAGGGCGACCGCACCATGGGGATCGTTGAAAAGCCGGGCGCCGCTTTCCTGGATCGGCTGGCGGCGGAATTTTCCATCCACCCCCCCCGGGAGCACGGGCTGGACGTGGTGGAAACGATCAAGGCGATGCAGGCCGGACGCGTGAAGGTGTTTTTTGCGATGGGTGGCAATTTTCTGTCGGCCACGCCCGACACGGAGTTCACCGCGGCCGCCCTGCGCATGTGCACCCTGACGGCACACGTGGCCACCAAGCTGAACCGCGCCCACCTCATCACCGGCCGGACCGCCCTGATCCTCCCCTGCCTCGGCCGCACCGAAATTGACCGGCAGGCCGGCGGCGACCAGTTTATCACGGTCGAGGACAGCATGGGCGTGATCAGCGCCTCCTATGGCAGCCTCTCATCCGCCTCGCCGCACCTGAAGAGCGAGACCGCGATCGTGGCAGGGCTGGCCGCCGCCACACTCGGGCCCAACCGCCCCGTGGATTGGGACCGACTCGCCGGCAACTACGACCTCATCCGCGACCGGATCGAAAAGGTCATCCCGGGATTCGCGCCCTTTAACGAGCGGGTCAAGCGCGCCCCCTTCTATTTGCCCAACGGCCCGCGCGACGCACGAAAGTTCAACACAGCGACCAACAAGGCCAATTTCACCGTGCACCCGCTGCCGAAACTGGAGCTGGAGCCCGGACAATTTGTCATGATGACGATTCGCACCCATGACCAGTTTAACACCACCATCTACGGCCTGGATGACCGGTATCGCGGGATCTACAACGGGCGGCGGGTGATTTTCATGAATGCGCGCGACATGGCCGAGGCCGGCCTCGTCCAAGGCCAGCTCGTTGACCTCACCAGTCATTTCAACGGCGAGCAACGCACGGCACCATGGTTCATGGTGGCCCCGTATGACATTCCCCGCGGTTGCACCGCCACCTATTTTCCCGAAGCCAATGTGCTGGTACCGATCGACAGCGTCGCGGAAGTCAGCAACACGCCCACTTCGAAATTTGTCGTCATCACGGTGCAGCCGGCACGGGATCAAGCCTCATCGCCCGGAGCAGATTAAAAGAATTGTGCGGCCGAAACGCAGGACGAAGCTGATCACGGAAACGCAGAGGGTCGGAAGCGCGGAGGGAACTCGAACTCGGAAATCAAGCACTTCAACGCGGAGCCCGCAAAGAGCGCTAAGGCGGGAATTTCAAATCCTGATTTTAACCGGGGATCACGGAGGTATCGGAGGCCGGATCCCCTCACAACCGGAACGCGGCTAGATGATATTTGTAAAGGCCGTTGGGACCGAAATCCTTGAGGCAACCGGAGCGAGCGTTGCGCAAGAGTGGCCCGGGGTGGGCGACAAATCACAGCCGCAGCGGCAGTGACATCGTTCCAGCGGGCTTTGCCCTGCGACGGGTGGTGGTGGCGAAATTCTTGCCCCACCGGAAACCTTCCGCTCACCCGTCCGTCTTAGGTTGCCTGCAACCTTGACGCCACCGTCCTGCACTTCATCTTGATGCCTTTTTCCCGCGCCTTCCCACTCATGACGTCCCCCGTCCGTTTCTTCTTGAGCCAAGCCTTCCCTTCTCTGCTCTTACGCGGTTTGGCCGTGGCGCTGGGGCTGGCCGCATCCATCACACCCCACCTCGCCCAGGCGGCGACCGCCACCAATTCTGCGCCCCGGTTCACCACCCAGCCCACCAGCCGGACAGTCAGCGTCGCCTCCACTGTCAGTTTGTCAGTCGTCTTCTCAGGTACGCCGACCCCGACCATCGAATGGTTTAAGAATGGCTCGCTCTACAGCGGCACTGGAACCACCAGCGCCACCAGCACCAGCGCCAATCTGACGATCACCAATGTGCAGGCCGTCGAGGCCGGCACCTACGTCGCCGTCGCCACTAATTCTTTCAGCGGCACCCGCAACACGGTCACGTCCAGCCCTGCGTTCCTCACCGTCTCCACGGCGATTCCGATCAACAACAATTTTGCCAGCGCCACCACGCTCAGCGGCACGACCATGTCGGTCTCGGCCACCAATGTGGGCGCCACCAAGGAGACCCGCGAGCCTAAGCACGCTAACAACGCCGGCGGGAAGTCAGTTTGGTGGACGTGGACCCCCACGGCGAGTGGCACCGTCTCGATTTCCACCGCCAACAGCAGCTTCGACACCCTCCTCGGAGTCTATACCGGCACGACGGTTTCCGCCCTCACCACCATCGCGAGCAATGACGATGTGGCCACCGGCAGCCATTCCAGCCTCGTTTCCTTTGCGGCCAACGCCGGCACCGCCTATCGCATCGCGGTGGACGGCTTCAGCGGCACCAGCGGCACCATTTCCCTCTCGCTCAGCCTAGTCGTGGCGCCGCCCCTGCCGGCCAACGACAACTTTGCCAGCGCCTTCACCCTCAGTGGCACAACCGCGACAGCCTCAGGCACCAATGTCGGGGCTACCAAACAGGCCGGCGAACCCAAGCATGCAGGCAACGCCGGCGGCGCATCCGTCTGGTGGAGCTGGACCGCCACCGGCAGCGGCACGGTCACGATCTCGACCGCCAGAAGCAGCTTCGACACGATCCTGGGCGTTTACACCGGGGCTACGGTGACCGGGCTTACAGCCGTTGCCAGTAACGACGATGTCGCCACCGGCAGCCATTCCAGTCTCGTTTCCTTCCCCGCCCAAAATGACACCACTTATCGCATCGCTGTGGACGGCTTCGGCGGCGCCACCGGCACGGTTTCACTCGCCCTCAGCCAGGCCGTCGTGACCGTCCCGAGCAACAATGCCTTCGCGAGCGCCATTGCGCTCAGCAGCAGCGCGACTGTGACGACCTCCGGCTCCAATGTCGGTGCCACCAAGGAGACCGGCGAGCCCAGCCACGCCGGCAATGGCGGCGGCAAGTCGGTCTGGTGGACATGGACGCCCACGGCCAGCGGCACCGTCTCGATTTCTACCGCCAGCAGCAGTTTCGACACCCTCCTCGGAGTCTACACCGGCACGACGGTTTCCGCCCTCACCACCATCGCCAGCAACGACGATGTCGCCACCGGCAGCCATTCCAGCCTCGTTTCCTTTGCGGCCAACGCCGGCACCCTCTATCGCATCGCCGTGGACGGCTTCGCCGGCACCAGCGGCACCATCTCCCTCGCCATCAACCTGACCCCAACGCCACCCCCGGCCAATGACAATTTTGCCAGCCGTATCGTGCTCCAAGGCAGAACGGTGACGACCTCCGGCACAAACATCAACGCCACCAAGGAAACCGGCGAGCCCAACCACGCGGGCAATGCGGGCGGCGCATCCGTCTGGTGGAGCTGGACGGCCTCCGGCAGCGGCACCGTGACGGTCTCCACCGCCGGCGGCAAATTTACCCCCTTGGTCGGGATCTACACCGGCACCACCACGGTTTCCGCGCTCACACGCGTCGCGTCCACCAGCTCGGGCCTGGTCACCTTCTCCGCCACCCTCGGCACCGCCTACCAGATCGCCGTGGATGGACCTGGCGGCGTCACCGGTGGCATCAAGCTGTCCATCAGCGGCCCGCCGGTGGCACCGGCTCCCGACGCAATTCCGTCCGGACTGACGCTGGTTTACAAACCCACCGCCACGGGCTCCTCCGGCACAAAGGCCAGTTCGGGTTCTGCCGTGACCTTGACGGTGAATTCACCCAAGGGGGGGGTGAAAGCGCCACTGGGCTCGGTCACGATTGTCGCTTACGAGGCTACGTCGCTGCAGGATGTGGCGTGGAACGGCTCGCTCTATATCGCGGTAGGCAATGCCGGTACCATCCTCACCTCAACCGATGGCCTGTCGTGGGTCCCTCGCAACTCCGGCACGGCCGCCAATCTCCTCGCGGTGGTCTGGGATGGAGCCCAGTGGGTGGTGGTGGGCACGCTGCCTGCAACCGGCACATCGGGCGAATCGCCGAGCATCACGCTGATTTCGCCGGACGGGGTGAATTGGAGCGTCAGCGGGCCGTAAAGCTTATTCGAATAACCGCTGGCCGCGCAAGGGCATCGCTTGCCGATACCCGTTCCGACTGTTGGACTTCTTCCCATCGATGGCAAGATGCCCATGATTGAACCGCTGAGTCACGGAGAGCACAGAGCCAGAACTGGGGAAAGCAGACGTTTCAACACGGAGTCGCGGAGATCGCGGAGGGAGGAAATTTTAAAACCTGATTTTTATAGGAGGTAATGGAGATCGGGCAGAGCGGATCGCGGAAGCCCCTTCGACATGCCCAAGGCAGGCAGGAGGCGGAGAGAACGCGGGCAGGTTGCCCGCGCTACGACGGAGGGTCGGAGGGGGGCCTGCGCTGGAACGGCAGCCTGGCACTTCAGCCAAAAAGCGCACCGCGAATGACAAAAGGTGCGGAGCCGCCGGCCCGCCTCTCGGCTAAGGTGGCAGGGTGGCCAATCCGTCGCCGCTTCTCCCAAATACCACCATGACCCCCGCCGAAATCACCCTCGTCCGCGACTCGTTCCAGAAAGTCGCACCCATCGCCCCGCAGGCCGCCGCGCTTTTTTACGGGCGGCTCTTCGAGCTGGATCCATCGCTCCGGCCGCTCTTCAAGGGCGACATGACCGAGCAGGGCAAGAAGCTCATGGCCACGCTCGCCCTGGCGACCGCCACGCTTGACCGCCCCGATCAGCTGCTGCCGGTGGTGCGCCAGCTCGGGGTGCGCCATGTCGCCTACGGCGTGCGCGACGAGCATTACGCCACCGTGGGCGCGGCACTGCTCTGGACGCTGGAGCAGGGCCTGGGCGCGGATTTCACGCCCGCCGTCCGCGCGGCGTGGACGGCAACCTACACGTTGCTGGCCGACACCATGATTACCGCCGCCCGGCAAAGGCCGGAAGCGGGCAAGTAGAGTGGTCGGGATCGCCATATGCGCCCGGCGTCCGTTGCTGTGCCACGTTGCGTGACCATCGGTCTGCACATTCTGGTCGGGCACATGCGCCCAAGAAAACAGAAAATGCTCTAAAACGTGTGGGTGAACAATCCGGAGCGCAGCTTCGGCTCGAACCAGGTGCTTTTCGGCGGCATGATCTGGCCTGCATCGGCGATGGCCATGAGCTGCGACACGGTCGTGGGATACATCGAAAACGCCACGCCTCCCTCGGCGTCCACCCGCTTCACCAGCTCACCTGCTCCACGAATGCCGCCGACGAAGTCCACCCGTTTGCTCGTACGCGGGTCGTCAATGCCGAGCAGGGGTGCCAGCAGCTTGTCTTGCAGCACGCTGACATCGAGACGTGCGACCGGGTCGGCTTGGGCGTCCACCGGGCAATTCAGACCGTACCACTTGCCATCTAGATACATGCTGATGCGCCCGACCGCCGTGGGCGAGGAGACGGCGTCGGCTTGGAGCCCAAAGCTGCCTTGTACCTTCGCCAAAAATTGCGCGGGCGTGTGCCCGTTGAGATCGCCGACGATGCGGTTGTAAGGGAGGATTTTCAGCTCGGTGCCCGGAAACAGCACGCACAGGAACCAGTTATAATCCTCCGCACCGGTGTGCGCGGGATTTTGGGCCCGCCGCAGCCGGGCCACGCGCGCCGCACTGGCCGCACGGTGGTGGCCGTCGGCAATGTAGCTCAGCGGCACACGGGCGAAAGCGTTGATCCACTCTGCGCCGCCGGCAATGCGCCATGCGGTGTGGCGGATGCCGTCGGGCGCGGTGAAATCGTGCAACGGCTTTTCCTGCACCTTCGCGTTCACCAGCGCCGTCACCGCCGCCTCGTCGCGGTAGGTGAGGAACACGGGGCCGGTGTTCGCGGCCAGTGTGTCAATGAGGCGGGTGCGGTCGTCCTCCTTGTCCTTGCGGGTCTTCTCGTGCTTTTTGATGAGCTCGGCGTCGTAGTCCTCGACATGGCAGAGGGCGACAAGCCCGCGCTGGACGTGCGCGCCCATCTGCTGCTGGTAAACGTAGAGGCACGGCCCGCCCTCGCGCACGAGCACACCGTCGCGCTGGAGCGCAAGAAAGTTTTCCCGCGCCTTCGCATAGACGGCTGGGCCGTAGGGATCGGTGCCCGGCGGCAGGTCAATCTCAGCGCGGTCCACATGGAGCAGGCTGCACGGCTTGCCGGCGGCGAGCGCGGCGGCCTCGGCGGCATTGACGACATCGTAGGGCACGCACGCCACTTCGGGCGCGAGCGCGGGTTGCGGGACCAGACCTTGAAAAGCACGGATGCGCATGGGAAAGAAACCGTATTGGAACCCCGACTCCTGTGAAAGACACGAAAATTTCTGCGGCGATTTTACATTTTCCGGCACTACACAGGGCGGATGGCGTGGATGGAGTGGCAATCGTGATCCCTCCGACCAACGGCACTCCCCTTTGGCGGAAAATTTCAGCCCATGATCAACCCCGCGACGGAAACTGAAAAAAGCCGTCTAGGTGGGAGGGCCAAGTAAACGGCCGAAAATCCCTTACTTCGCGGCCTTGGCCGTGGTGCGCTTGAACTTGGAAGTGAATTTCTCCACGCGCCCGGCCGTGTCCACGAGGCGCTTCTCGCCGGTGTAGGCGGGATGCGAGTCCATGGTCACGTCGCGGATCACGACAAAATATTCGGCACCGTCGATGCTCTCCTTGCGGGCGGACTTCATCGTCGAGCGCGTAAGAAAACGCTTTCCGGTGGCGACATCGAGGAAGCAGACGTTGTTGAGCGTGGGATGGCCTTCGGCTTTCATGGCGAAAAATAGGAGGATAGGGCGGCGGTGAGGCGGGGCGGATCAGCCCTGCCGGGCTTTATAGCGCGGCTCGACCTTGTTGATGACATAGATCTTGCCCTTGCGGCGGACCACCTGGCAAGCCGGGTGACGCTTCTTGGCGGATTTGATGGAGGAAACAACTTTCATAAAGGGCCAAAACACCGGGCGACGCAGGCGCTGTCAAACGAAATTATGGGCGAAAACAATCTGGCCGGAGGGGGCTGCGGGCGGGATTTTGCTTTGCCGGACGGCGATTGTACCGATTATACACCTTCATCGCATGGAAACCACCGCCCTGCACGCCGCCTTCCGGGCCGACCAGATCCCGCGCGAACAATTACGTTCGCTCCCCCGGGAGCAACTGCTGGCCCGCAACGCCGCCGGCAACACCCTCCTGCACCTTGCCGCCAAATACGGCCGCCTCGCCGACCTCGCCCCCAGCGCGCTCACGCCCGAATTCCTGCTTACCAAAAACGACGCCGGCTACACTCCGCTGCATCACGCCGCGCAGTCCGGGCATCTCGCCGCCGTGCCGCCCGCCTTGCTCACGCGGGAACACCTGCTCGCGCGCAGCCACTCCGGCTACACGGTGTTACACCTTGCTGCGGCCAGTGGCAGCCTCGGCCATTGGCCACATATTGCGTGACCAGCTCCAACGATCCCGCCTCGATGGCCGTCGGCCAGTCCACGCCAATCCGGCGCAGGGCGTTCTGAAAAACTTCGAAGCCTGGCAGGGAGATTAACGGCTCCTCCACCTGTTCCTGCGCCCACAACTCGGCGGCGGATCGATAGCGCGAGGCCTTTGGCACGAGGAGCACCATGGGCAGACGCATCAACATCCTCGTTACCCTGCATGATGGCACTGCCGTGCCCAAGGTCATCGATTTCGGCATCGCCAAGGCCACCGGGGGCCGGCTCACCGACAAGACGATGTTTACCGCCTTCGAGCAGTTCGTTGGCACTCCGGCGTACATGAGTCCCGAGCAAGCGCAGTTGAGCAGCCTCGATGTGGACACGCGCAGCGACATCTACAGCCTCGGCGTGCTGCTCTACGAGCTACTGACGGGCAAGACGCCCTTCGATCCCGACGAGCTGGCCAAGGCGGGGGTGGACGAGATCCGCCGCCGCATCCGTGAGGTCGAGCCGCCCAAGCCCTCGACCCGGCTCGGCACACTCGCCGGCGAAGCCCTCACCACCCGATGGACGTCGCGCCGTCACAAATTGGGAGGATAAG
>JBAXLL010000036.1:0-10814 GCA_037134835.1 Verrucomicrobiota bacterium | reverse complement strand
ATTGTGTTCTAGAGTCGCGTATTTGAATCTTTATTCAGATAAATCTTTTCCGTACTTATAACTTCAGTGACATATACAACAATATTTTCTAAAACTTCATCAACCGCATCTTCATCGACCAGCCCCGCCGCATGATGCGGGCGTTTCTCCACTCCCAGCAGCGCGGCCGCCGCCATGAACTGCCCGAGCGCGATATAGACCTGCCGCGACTGCCAAGTGTCGAGCGTGCCACCGGTTTTCGCGCCGGCCAAGCTTTGCAGCATGAAGTTCTTGTAGCCGTCGAGTGCCGCCGCTGGGCCGCCGCGCACGGCGACCGTGCGGGTGATGAGCCGGTTCACGTCATCCGCCCCGACGTCCTGCTGGAAGGCAAAGACGACGAAATGTGAGCAGTCGGCGGCCTGCGTCTGGCCCCAGGAAACGGCGGTAAGCCGCTGTTTGACGGCCGGGTCGGTCACTACCACAAATTTCCACGGCTGGAGGCCATAGGAGGACGGGGCCAGGATGAGGGCCTGCTCCAGCGTCTCCCAAGTGGAGGCAGGGATTTTTTTCGCCGGGTCGAATTTTTTGGTGGCATAGCGCCAGTTGAGCGCAGCGAGCAGCTGGGAGTCGGCAATGGGAGTCATGGTGGGAAGGATGTCTTAAGGCCTGAAAGTCGGAAGGTCGACAGTCGGAAGGCAGAAAATCGCTCTCGTTCTCCTACTCTTGCTCGTTCTCGATTTGAGTTTGCTTCCGTTCCGCGCTTCGCGCGGGAGAACGAGTAGGATTACGAGAAGGAGTAAGATTATCAGGGGGTGAGGATGACCTTCATGTATTTCGCACCGTCGGGGGCGCTGAGCTTGTCGAACCAGGCGGCACCCTCGTCGAGCGATGCCACCGCGCTGATCATCGGGTCCACGCGCACTTCGCCTCGGGCGATGAGATCGAGGCAGAGCGGGTATTCGCCAGCCGAGCCACAGGTTCCGTGCAAAGTGAGCTCCTTGGTGACGATGGCCTGAAGGGGAAAATCGGCGGTCTTCGGCGCCAGATTACCGACGAGCACGGCGTGGCCGCCGCGCCGCAGTGTGGCGATCGCGAGATTGAGCGTGGGGCCGATGCCAACGACTTCCAGCGCCACATCGGCGCCGCGGCCCCCGGTGAGCTTCGCCACCTCGGCAGGCACGTCGCAGGCATCGGACTTGAGCACGTGCGTCGCACCGAGCGTGCGGGCGAGAGCCAGGCGGTTTTCGGCGAGGTCCACGGCGATGATCTGTTTCGCGCCGGCCCAACGGAGGACCTGGATGACAAACAGGCCAATCATGCCCGCGCCGATGACGACAGCGGTATCGGTGGGGGCAATTTTCACCCGCTGCACGGCGTGGACCGCGATGGAAACGGGCTCGACCATCGCGGCATGGGTGTAGGAAAGCTGGTCGGGTAGCGCGTAGAGGATGCGGCCGGGCAGTGCGAGTTTCTCCGCAAACGCCCCGTGCTGACGGTATTCCGTGGGCGCCACGCCTACGACCCGGCGGTTCTCGCACAGGTTGACCTGACCGGAACGGCAGGGGTCGCACGTGCCACACGAGATGGTGGAGTCGAAAGTCACGCGGTCGCCGGCCTTCCAGCGGCCGGCTTTGGGGCCGACGGCGAGGATCTCGCCCGACGCCTCGTGGCCCATGATGAGCGGGGGACGGCGGCGGCCGGTCGAGCCATCCCAGCCATGGATGTCGCTGCCGCAGATTCCGCAGGCGCGGACACGCAGGAGCACCTCGTCTTCCCCCTGCACGGGATCAGGGAAGCCGGGATTGAGTTCAAGGCGGGATGGGGCGGTGAGGACGAGGGCTTTCATGAGAAAATTAGTCGAAGGTCGAAAAGTCGAAGGTCAGAAGGCCGGGAAGCCCGGATGACAAAGCGGGAGAAAGATTACGATTAAGAGAAAGAGGCGAAGGGCGTGCGGGAATTGGGGGCCCGCCATGAGCGAGCGCCCCCGGCGCGAGTCGAATGGTGGTAGGACCTGGATTCGAACCAGGGAAGGCGTAAGCCAGCAGATTTACAGTCTGCCCTCGTTGGCCACTTGAGTATCCTACCAAATGCGGGAAGGGCAAAATCGCGGGCGCCCCCGGCGAGTTCAAGGATTTTTTATCTGGGTCTGACGCAAAAAACCCGCCGTAGAGACCGCTTCATCCCTGTGACAGCATGAACTCCACAGAGTCGCGCAACGCTTCCCAACTGGCGTCAATGATGTTGTCGCTCACGCCGACCGTACCCCAGACGGACTTGCCGTCGCCGCTCTCGATGAGCACGCGCGTGCGTGCGCCCGTGCCCGCAGCGCTCTCGAGGATGCGCACCTTGTAGTCGCGCAGGGTCATCGCCCGGAGTTGCGGATAGGTTTTCTCCAACGCCAGCCGCAACGCCTTGTCGAGCGCACCGACGGGGCCGGTATCTTCGGCCACCGTGTTAAAGGTCGTCCCGTCCACCTTGAGCTTCACGGTCGCCTCGGCCACGAGGTCCGCGCCGCGCCGCTCAACGATCACGCGGTAGCCCTCGACTTCGAAAAACGCCCGCCGCTGCCCGAGGCAGCGGGCGATGAGCAATCGCAGCGAAGCGTCCGCCGCCTCAAACTCGTAACCGCGGAACTCCAGCGCCTTCAGCTCCTCGATGAGATTTTTCAAGGCGGGATTTTTTTCGTCGAGTTCGAACCCGAGCTCGCGTGCCTTCATCACGACACTGCTGCGGCCCGCCATGTCGGAGACGAGCACGCGCGTGCGGTTGCCGACCAAGGCCGGATCAATGTGCTCGTAACTGCGCGCGGCCTTGGACGCGGCGTTGGCGTGCTGCCCGCCCTTGTGCGCGAAGGCAGAGGCGCCGATGTAGGGCGCTTTCGGATCCGGCCGCAGGTTGGCCAGCTCGTCGAAAAACAGCGACAGCTCGCGGAGCTGGGCGAGGTGCGGCGCACAACGGGCCGCGCGGCCCATCTTGAGAACGAGCGCGGGCAGGATGGTCGTCAGGTTGGCGTTGCCCACCCGCTCGCCGTAGCCGTTCATCGTACCCTGCACGAGCGTCGCGCCGGCGGTCACGCCCGCCAGCGTGAGTGCGACTCCCAGGCCGCCGTCGTTGTGGCAGTGGATGCCGACCCGGTCCGAACCGAACTCGCGCACAACGTGGGCCACGATGTCTTTGAACTCATCCACCAGGGTCCCGCCATTGGTATCGCACAACGTGAGGTTGGCCGCGCCGCCCTGCATCGCGGCGGTGAGCGTGCGGAGCGCGTAGGCGGGGTCCGCCTTGTAGCCATCGAAGAAATGCTCCGCGTCATAGACGACCTCGCGGCCCTGCGCCGCGAGAAAGCGCGCCGAGTCCCCGATCATGGCGAGATTCTCGTCGAGCGTGGTGCGCAGGACCTCCGTCACCTGCAGGCCCCACGTCTTGCCGACGATGGTCAGCACGGGCATCCCGCTGTCAAGGAGCGTGCGAAGCTGCGCGTCGGCCTCGGCCTTCACGCCCGCGCGGCGTGTCGCGCCAAAGGCCGCGAGCTTCGCGTGCTTGAGCCGCAGATTCTTCGCTTCCTGAAAAAACGTGATGTCGCGCGGATTGGAGCCGGGAAAGCCGCCCTCGATGTAGTCCGCGCCAAATGCGTCGAGTTTCTCCGCGATGCGGAGCTTGTCGGCGACGGAAAAGCTGATGCCCTCCCCTTGGGTGCCGTCGCGGAGAGTGGTGTCGTAGATTTTTACTGGGGTGGATTTCATGGGAGAAAAGTCTGCGGGCGGTTGGTCTGGAGGAGCGAAAGTTGAACGAGAGAAGGTCGGGAGGTCAAAGGCGGGGAGGCCAAAAATAAAAAGCCCGGGCTGGGCGGCCCGGGTCAGGAAACTTGGCGTCGCTTGCCGTGCGTTTACGCCGCGTCATCCTGCCCGGGCTGGCGGGCAATGATAATCGCGGCAATGATGGGCGTGGCGTGCACTTGGCCGGCATGCTGGACCGGGCAACAGACGTTGTCGAGGACGTTTTTTCGGCGCGAACCGACGCCCTATGCCGGAGCCGCCCGACGCCGAGTTTCCGTTTCTCCTGCTGACCGGCCGCGGCACCTCGGCGCAGTGGCACACCGGCTCACGCACCAACAAGAGCGCCGTGCTCCGTAAGCTCGCACCCACGGTGCTCACGGCCGAGCTCAACCCTGCTGACGCCGTCCGCCTCCGCATCGCGCCAGGCAGCCGTCTGACCGTCCGCTCGCGGCGCGGCGCCATCGGCGCGGTGGCGTTCATCACGCCCACCGTGCAGCCCGGGCAGATCTTCCTGCCGATGCACTTTGCCGCGGTGAACGTCCTTACCTTCCCCGCCTTGGACCCGCATTCCCGCCAGCCCAGTTACAAAGCCGCCGCCGTCTGCGTTGAGCCGGCCGCTGGCTGAACCACGAGCACGGCATGCGCCCGGTTTGCCGGTTCTGTTCGGCAAACTCCATACTGGCTGCGCAGCCGGAGCAAAATCATCCGTCGCTGGCCCGCGGCCTGTATTGCCTTCCGGCTTGGCAGGTCGTGCCACCGCGCCCAGCTTGGCGGCATGACTTTGGGCCTCACGGGTGGCATGGGCTGCGGCAAATCCACGGCGCTGCGTTTTTTCGCGGAGCTGGGCTGGCGCACGCTCGACTCCGATGCCATCGTGCGCGATGAAGTACTGCGCGACCCGGAGGTCTCGGCGGCCATCGGGGCCCGCTTCCCCGACGTGATCGACGCGGCGGGTGCCGTGCGGCGCGATGTGCTCGCGATGCGGGTGTTCGCCGAGGACGGTGGCGCGGACTTGGACTGGCTGGAGGCATTGGTGCTGCCACGGGTGCTCGCGCGATGGCGGACGGCGCTCGCGACGGAGCCGGCGGCCCGCTGGGTCGTCGAAGCGCCCCTGCTCTTTGAAAAGAAACTGGAAAAAGGATTTGATTTTACCGTCTGCGTGGCCGCATCGTCACCCTCCCAGTTGGCCCGGCTGACCGGGCGCGGCCTGTCCCCGACACTCGCCGGACAACGTATTTCCAGGCAACTTCCTTTGGCCAAAAAAACCGAACTCGCTGACTTTGTGCTATCCAACGACGGCACGCCCGAAGCTCTGCGTCGGCAGGTAGCCCTGCTCGCCGCACAGCTCAACTCCGCCCGCCACTGAAACAGCCCAACCGGCAAATATATCCGTTTCCTTCCATGGTTCCAGACAACGAGTCACCGATCGGCAACACAGAGGCCAAGCCGAAACGTCGAGGCCGGCCGCCGAAGAAAGCCAAAATGGAGGCCGAAAGCACCGCTCTTCCGGCAGCCGCGCAGGTGCCCGCCGGATCGGTAGGGCTCCCCCAAGAACCCGACTCCGCTTCCGCACCAGCTCCGGTCGTGAACGCTCCCGCTCAAAATCAGCCGACCGCGGCGGCGGGGGAGATTTTCACCCCAACTCCCACCGGCGAACCAGCGTCGGCACCGCCGGCCGGACCCCCTCCCGGACCAGATAACCGGCCGTGGTGGGAAAAAAAACGGGACAAGAAGAAGCAAAAATGGCTGGAGCGGCAGCAGCACGGCAAAGGCGGCGGTGGCAGCGGGCCGGTGCATGCGTCGGCACCGATGCCCCGCCCTCCGCAGTCGCCTCCCCCGAATTTCGTTCCACATTACGGCGATCTGCCCAATCCCGCGCGTTTCGCCAACCTCGACACACTCGACGCGCTGGCCGCCGAGCTGGGTGGCGGCACGGCCGAGCCACTGCGGCTCGACGAGCTTTATGCGCTCAATCTCGCCGATCTCACGGCGCGCGCTCGCACGCTCGGCGTGAAGTTTGACGGGCCGCCCAACCGAAAGCAGGCCCTGGAGGCCGTGCTGCGGTTGGTGGCCGAACAAAAAATCCCGCTGCTGGACCGCGGCTGGCTCGATCTGACCGACCGCGGCCACGGCTTCATCGTCCATGAACATTTCAACTATCGGCTGTTCCCGGAGAGCACCTATGTCGCGGAGAGCCTAATTGCGCGCTATGGCTTGAAACGCGGACATCTGGTCGAGGCCATCGCACAGGCCCCGCAGCCAAACGAGCGTTGTCCCGCGGTGGCGGGCATCCGCACCGTCATGGGCCGCGCACCCGAAGAAGCCGCCCGGGTGACACCCTTCGAGGAGCTGACCCCGTATTATCCTTTGCAAAGAATTTTGCTGGAGGCCCCGATCCACAAGGAAGTCTCCATGCGCACGGTGGATTTGCTTACGCCCGTGGGTTTTGGACAACGCGGCCTCATCGTCGCTCCGCCCCGCACGGGCAAGACGGTGCTGCTGCACAACATCGCCAACTCCATCTCGCACAATTTCCCCGAAAAGAAGCTCATTATCCTGCTAGTGGACGAACGGCCTGAAGAGGTGACTGATTTCCGCCGGCATACTCAGGGCGAAGTAGTTAGCTCGACGTTCGACGAGGCACCGGAGAGCCACGTTCATGCCGCCGAGATGGTGATCGAGAAGGCGCGGCGCTTGGTCGAGCTGGGTGAGCACGTCATCATTCTGCTCGACTCGATTACCCGGCTGGCGCGCGCCTACAACGCCTTGGCCGCCAACTCCGGAAAAATCATGTCGGGCGGTCTGGAGGCGACCGCCCTGCAGAAGCCGAAGCGGTTCTTCGGCTCGGCCCGCAATATTGAGGGCGCCGGCAGCCTGACCATCCTGGGTACCGCGCTCATTGACACCGGCTCACGGATGGACGAAATCATCTTCGAAGAATTCAAAGGCACGGGCAACATGGAGCTGCATCTCGACCGCGGCCTCTCGGACAAACGTATCTATCCGGCCATCAACATCGACCGCTCCGGCACCCGTAAGGAGGAGTTGATTTACCACCCGGAGGAAATGCTCCGGGTCTATGGCCTGCGGCGGGCCATGCAGGGCATCCCGCCGGTGGAGGCCATGGACATGTTGATTCAGCGCTTGAAAAAAACAAAAACCAACGCGGAGTTCTTGCTTAGTCTCAACCGATAGTCTCTTTTCCCCTCCCCCCTCCCCTTATTACCCGTGTCCTCCAACGAAGATCTGGTCCTCCAACTTGCCCTCACCAAGGGCTTGATCACCCCTGCGCAGCTTGATGGCGCGCGCGAGCAAATCGCGCAGCACACCGATCTCGCGACCCCGCCGCCGAAGGCAACGGAGCTTCTCCTCAAGGAGAAAATCGTGACCCCCATGCAGCTGACCAAGCTGCTGGCGGATGAGTGCGGCATGCAGGCCGTGGATGTGCTCATGGCACGTGTCTCCGGCGAGATGATCAATGTCTTGCCCAGGGATCTCGCCTCCCGCTACAAGGTGCTCCCTCTCACCAAAACCGGCCGCACCCTGCGCGTGGCCGTCACGGACCCGCTGGACGTGCAGATGCTGGATGAGTTGAGCCATGTCCTCAATCTCACGTTGGACCCTTGCGTTGCCCCCGAACAGGACATCAAAACCGCTACCGAACGGCTGTATGGCAAAGATGCCGCCTCCATGGAAAAAATGATGGAGAACGCAGAAGGGGCGGACGACATCGTGACCGCTGGGGGAGGCGAGGACGAGGCTCCCGCCGATGGCAACACCGACGGCCCCATCATCAAGCTGGTGCACAGTATCATCATGGAGGCGATTCAACGCCGGGCCTCCGACATTCACCTTGAGCCGATGGAAAAGCGCTTCCGCGTCCGCTACCGGGTGGACGGGGTGCTCATCGAAGTGGAAAATCCGCCCAAGCGTCTGCAGACCTCGATTATCTCCCGGCTCAAGATCATGTCCAACATCTCCATTGCGGAGAAGCGCATTCCGCAGGATGGACGCATCCAGGTTAACTCCGGAGGCAAGTCGCTTGATTTGCGCGTTTCCTCCCTGCCCACGTCTCACGGCGAGAGCATTGTCATGCGTATTCTGGACAAGGAAGGCCTGTCGCTTGGTCTGCCCGAACTGGGCTTCTTCAGCGATGACCGTGCGGTCATGGAGCGGCTGATTGGCCTGCCCGACGGCCTCTTCCTCGTCACCGGTCCCACCGGCTCGGGCAAAACCACCACGCTCTACTCCTGCCTACATTTCATCAACAAGCCTGACCGAAAGATCATCACCGTCGAGGACCCCGTCGAGTATGTGCTCAGTGGCATCAACCAGGTGCCCGTGCGGCACGATGTTGGCATGACGTTCTCCTCGGCGCTCCGCTCCATGCTCCGGCAGGCCCCCAACATTGTCATGGTCGGTGAAATTCGCGACCTTGAGACCGCCGAAATTGCGATCAACGCCTCCCTCACCGGCCACATGGTGTTCTCCACCCTGCACACCAACGACGCGCCCGGCGCCATCACCCGTCTCGGCGACATCGGGGTCAAGCCGTTCCTCATCTCCACCGCGCTCCGCGCTGCGCTCGCGCAACGCCTGGTCCGCACGGTGTGCAAGAAGTGCAAGAAACCTTACACTCCGGATGCTGACGAATTGCGCTCCCTCAATGTCACCCCGGCGCAAAGCGCAGCCGCCACCTTCATGCATGGCGCCGGCTGCCCCAACTGCAACGGCACCGGTTACCGCGGTCGCTACGGCATCTTCGAGCTCTTCCTCGTGAACGAGGAGATCCAGCGCATGATCTACGACGGCGCCGGCACCAGCCAGCTCCGGGACAAGGCGCGCTCCCTCGGCATGCGCACCATGCGCGAGGACGGTCTGCGCAAGGTTCTCGCCGGGGCGACCACCATTGAAGAGGTCGTTTCCATCACCGTGGGCGACGCGGCGTGAGGCGGCGGCAACCTCCGTCATGGCCTACGAAATGAACGATCTGCTGGAGCTGATGGTGGATCAACGTGCCTCCGATCTGCACATTCAGGTCGGCCAGCCCCCCACGCTCCGCCTGAGCGGGGGCATGGTGCCGATCGAAGGAGCGAGCCTGACGCCCGCCGACACCGAGCAGCTCATGCTTTCGATCACACCGGACGTCCACCAGCAAAGCGCCAAACTGCAAGGCGGGGCCGATTTTGGTTTCGCCTACATGGACAAGGCCCGCTTCCGCGTCAGCGTCCTGAAATCCAAGGGCAATTATGGCATGGTGCTCCGCCAGATCCCGAACAAATTTTTCGGCCTGCGTGATCTGGGGATTCCGGACAAGATCAAGGAGCTCCTCTACCGCCCGCGCGGGCTGATGCTCGTCACCGGCCCCACCGGCTCCGGCAAGTCCACCACGCTGGCCGCGATGATCAATTACATCAACGAGGCGCGCGACGGCCACATCATCACCATCGAGGATCCCATTGAGTTTTTTCATCCGCACAAACGCTGTGTCGTCACCCAGCGCGAGGTCGGCAGCGATGTCCCCAGCTTTTCCGAGGCCATCCGCCGTGCCTTGCGGCAGGATCCGGACATCATCCTCGTCGGCGAAATGCGCGACCTCGAGACCATCGAGGCCGCCATCAGTGCGGCCGAAACCGGCCACCTCGTCTTCGGCACCCTTCACACCAACAGCGCGCCCAAGACCATTGACCGCATCATTGATGCTTTCCCGGCGAACATGAAGGAGATGATCCGCATGCAGCTTTCCACCTCGCTGATTGCCGTCATCTCCCAGGTGCTCTGCAAAAAAATCGGTGGCGGCCGTATTGCCGGCTACGAGATCATGATCAATACGAGCTCCATCGCCTCGCTCATCCGCGAAAACAAGACCTTCCGCATCACTTCGGATATCCAGACCGGTGCCAGCCTCGGCATGATCACCATGGACACCCACCTGATGAGCCTCGTCAACCGTGAGCTGATCACGCCCGACGAGGCGGTCGAAAAGGCGCAGGACACCGTCCTCATGCGCGAGAAATTGCTCGCCGCCGGAGCCCAGCTCCGCCAAGTTTGACGTTCCTTTTCCCCTTTTCCCTCCCCAAATCCCTTCCCCACGCCCATGTTCGAAAGCCACGACCAAGCCATTTTCGATCTCTGCCGCGAGCTGAAGCTCATCGCGCCCGCCGATCTCGAGGCCGCCAACGAGGAGCACAAGGCGACCGGCAAGTCGCTCACCGATGTCATCATTGACCTTGGGCACATCTCGCGTGAGGACTTGCTGAAAAAAATCTCCGAGCATACCGGGATTCCTTATCTGGAAGATGTCCCGGTCATCCCCGGCGAAGTGGTGAACAGCGTCGATGGCGAGCAGGCCCGTGCCCTTGGCATCCTGCCCATCCGTTTTGACGGGCAGATTCTTGAGGTTCTTACCAGCAACCCGTTTCGGAGCAATCAGGCCGAAGATGTCGCCTTTGCACTGGGCAAAAGTGTCCGGGTGCTGCTGGCGGATCCCATCCGCGTCGAGTCTTTGGTCAAGCTGCATTATGGCGAGGACGCCACCAATCTTGAAGATCTGCTCCACGATCTCAGCGGCGACAACAAACCCAAGGAAGCCGACGCCGCCCAGGCGCTTTCCGAGAAAGAGCTGGCGGAAGCCGCCAATGAGGCCCCGATCGTCCGCTTCGTGAATCTCGTCCTTAATCAGGCCATCCGGGACAAGGCCAGTGACATCCACTTCGAGCCGTTTGAGCACGATTTCAAAATCCGCTACCGCATTGACGGCGCGCTCTACGAGATGGCCCCGCCACCCAAAAATCTCGCCGTGTCCGTCACCTCCCGCGTCAAGGTGCTCGCCAATCTCAACATCGCCGAGCGCCGCGTCCCACAGGATGGACGTATCAAGCTCCAGATCGCCGGCCGCCCGGTTGACTTGCGCGTCTCCACGCTGCCCACCGCGTTTGGCGAATCCGTCGTGCTCCGCGTGCTCGACCAGTCTGCGATGCAGCTCGACATCACCCAGCTTGGCCTCCCGAAGGACATCTATGACGGCATCAATGAGCTGGTTCGCCGGCCCAACGGTAT
>JBAXLL010000035.1:0-10856 GCA_037134835.1 Verrucomicrobiota bacterium | reverse complement strand
CCGTAGTGGGCGATGACACGCATGAAGGCGAGGTCGGTCACGTCCTGCATGGGGGCGAGGGCCGTCAGCGGCGCGCCCACCTGCTGGCCGGGAGGCAGGAGGCCGGAGCCAGCAGATGGATGGCAGGACGGAGTCATGCGGCGCGGATGAAGAAGGTGGGCCGGAACTGCAGGATCATGGTGGGCCAGTTATGCCGCCCCAGGCGCGCGGATCACGGTGGTCACGGGTTCTCCTCATCATCGTCCGGATCGTCCTTTTTGCCGGGCTTCTCATCGGCTTCGGCTTTGGCGGATTCGTCGGCCTGCTGCTTGAGGACCCGCTCGAGGATTTCGGTCATATCCTCGACGGCGTCGAACACCTTGCGGGCGACGAAAAGCGGGCGGCCGTGCTGAAGGGCGAGGACGATGGAGTCGCTGGGCCGTGCGTCCACTTCGACGATTTTTTTGCCCAGCTCGTTTTCCATGCGGAGCAGGATCCGGGCGAAAAAGGTGCCGCCGCTGACATCGTTGATGACGACATGCTCCAGGTGTGCACCGAGGCCCAGCAGGAGGTGGCCGATGAGATCGTGGGTGAGCGGGCGCTCCTTTTTCACGCCAGCCAGTGTCATCTGGATGGCGTTGCCGACGGCATGGTCCACATAGATGACGAAGGTCTTGTCGTCGTGGCCAAGGAATACGGCGCAGCCGTTGGCGGTGGGCATCACGCCTTTGACGGTGACCGGGACGGCATCGGGTTGCATGGCGGGGACTGTGCGACGGGCGGGAGAAAGCGCAAGAACGGGAAATAGGGCCGGCGTGGGACGCCCGGCGGGAGAAGAAGCGAACCAAGCGTCCCGAAGCGACACTCTGGTACCCTTATTCGAAGCCGAGAAGATGGATGCGGTCGCGTTTTGCCTGTGCGATCACGGCGGAGCGGTCGAGGAGGAGAACGCGCCTAGCGGCGAGCGCGGCGGCGGTGAAGCCGGCCTCGCGCATGGTGTCGAGCGTACGCAGGCCGAAGCAGGGCACGTCGAACCTAAAATCCTGGGAGGGCTTCACCGTTTTGACAAAGAGGGCGTCGTCGGTCTTGAACTCGCCGGCACGGCGGAGCATGGCGTCGGTCCCTTCAAAGGCTTCGATCGCAAGAACCGTACCGCGGCGGACAACACAGCCCTGCCCGATGTCGAGGCGCGCACATTCGCGGGCAAGGGTGACGCCGTGGTCGAGGTGTTCAGGGGCGATCGGAAACTTCTTTCCCGTCAGACAGCCCGGCGTAACGAGATGGGCATCGAGAAAGGCGCGGGCGTCGAGTAGGGTGACCCCGATATTTTCGATCTCTGCCGCAATGGCGCCGAAGATGGTCTCGGCGTTGCGGCGTTTGAGGGAGAGGAGAATTTTAGCGGCTTTGAGATCGGGGTGAAGGCCGCTGAAAAGGCGGCGCGGAGTGATCTGGCCCGCCATCAGCGCGGCACCAGCCTCAAAGTCCCGCAGGGCGCGCAGCATTTTTCCGAGCTGACCGACGAGTAGAACCCGGCGTTCGCTCTCGGGGACCGACGCGACCAGATCCGGTGGGGTCTCACCCTCGAAGGCCACGAGGCGCAGTGGTACGCCGGCGGCGCGAATCGCGGCCGCGGTGAGACGCGGATAATCACCCTGACCGGCGATGAGTGTGACGGGGCGATGGGGGTCGAAACCGGTCGGGAGAAAGGAGGAGAGTTCGGACATGGACGGGGGGTCTTAGGTGGTGTCCGCACTCGCGGTCTGATTGGAAAAGATGTTCGAGTTCCAACCGATCGCGACTGTGCCAGTCACAAAAATCTGGTCATGACTGTCGTTGAAACGCAGGAGCGCCTGACCGGGCGTGGTCGCGATGAAGACCGCCGCCAGCCAGCCTAGGAGCCAGCGCCAGAAGGAAAGGTGGTTCATCAGCAGATCGACCGTTGGCCGGCAGGGAGCGGGTGGACACTGCGCATGATAGGGACGGCGGGTGCTCGCCTAGAGGCGCGGTACGTTAAGGGATGGACTCAGCGCTGACCGTGATCACCGGGTCCACTGTGGGGGGGATGACTTCCTTGACCACGATCTCCTTCTTGGGGTTGGGATCGGCAAAAATACTTTTGCTATCGACGGCCTGAAAATAAACTTTTTGCCGCGCCGTGCAGGCGGCGTCCACCTTGTCATTGAGGGCGGCCCGCTGGCTGTCCGGGATGGGCCGGATGGTGATAATTGGCGGTGTGGTTGCCGAAGTGCGAGTGACGACGGCCTGCTGTCCTTCCTTGATCGTTTGGCCGCCGCTGAACTGGTCCCCGCGCACGACTTGGTCTCCCTCCATCGCCGAGATGATGGTCTCATTGCCATCGGTGGAGATCACAGACTTGCGACCTTGCACGGTGACGCTGGCCTGCGGGGTGTTGAAGACCATGCTGCTGCCCGATACCATCTTGGGGGTGCAAAGTCCGACGGCACCATGGACGATGTTGCCCTGCGTCTGCGACATGGACGGCTCGGTCTCCAGATCGGTGCGGTTGGGCGTGAACGGTTCCTGCATGAATTTTGCCACCTCCAGCTTGGTGTCAGGATCAAAAAATACCCCGGTGCTGTTCGACAGCACAACTGCGGCCGGTTTGGCATCGGGTTTGGTCTGAATGGTTGTCCCCTCGGCGGGACGGACGTCCTTGTCGGCCAGATTCTCAATGCGCTCACCGGTGTTGATTTCGGCCTCCTTATCGCCAACTTGGGCGACATAAAGTTTGCTTGTTGGGCCGGCGGCGTACCCGAGGACCGATGAGAGCGTCAAGGCCAACGCAAGCACAATACCCCTAGAGAAGGCGGGGAGGATGGTGGGAGTGGTTTTCATGATGGATGAAACCTGTTCACATTGGCTAAGGAATGCGGGCGGTACGGCCTTAACGCAGCACCGAACTGACCAATATTGCCAAAAAGAACTAGGGTGTTCCCCCTAACGAGAACCCATTTTCTTTACTGTTCAATAACAATGTTTAAAATTTTTCCCGGTACGAAAACTATGCGTTTCAAAGCTTTGCCCACGATATAGGAGGCTATCCGCTCGTTTTTGAGTGCGAGCGCGACCACCCCCTCCTGTCCCATACCCGCTGGAGCCATGATTTCGCCGCGGTGCTTGCCGTTCACTTGCACAACGATTTTTTGCTCGGTCGCCACCAGCCGCCCCGCATCAAACTGTGGCCATGCGGCATGCTGGATGGAGGACTTTTCGCCAAGCCGCGCCCACAATTCCTCAGCAAGGTGCGGCGCAAAGGGTGCGAGCAGCTGAAGAAATTTCAGCAACGTCTTACGGTTGACTGCCGGTGCTTCATGGAGGGCGTTCACCAATTTCATCATCTCCGAGATCGCCGTGTTGAGCCGCAGGGCTTCGATGTCGTCACCCACCTTTTTCACCGTCTCGTGAAATTGCTTGGTGAGCGCCGGCGTTTCGGTTGCGTCGGTGGAAACCTTTGCGTTGACCGTGCCGTCGGGACCGAGCACCAACCGCCAGACCTTGTGCAAAAAACGGTGCACCCCCTCGATCTGTTGCATGCTCCAAGGTTTCATGGCCTCCAGCGGGCCGAGAAACATCAGGTAGAGGCGTAGCGTGTCCGTGCCGTGCGACGCGATGATCGTGTCGGGGCTGACGACATTGCCCCGGCTCTTGGACATCTTCTCGCCATCCTCGCCGAGGATAATGCCTTGGTGAAACAATCTCGTGAACGGCTCGGCCTGCGGCACCACGCCGAGGTCAAACAGCACCTTGTGCCAGAACCGTGCATACAGCAGATGCAGCACCGCGTGCTCCGCCCCGCCCACATAGAGGTCGGGTACACCCCAATACTGCATAGCCTCTGGCGAGGCCAGCGCCGCATCGTTGGTTGGATCGAGGAAACGCAGGTAATACCAGCACGAGCCGGCCCACTGTGGCATGGTGTTGGTTTCCCGCCGCGCGCGCACCCACGCCGCGCCGGCCGGCCGAGGCTGCGCTGCGGGCACCGTCGCGCCCGTCACGACGTCGCACCATATTTCCAGCCATCCCGTGACGTTGGCCAGAGGGCTTTCTCCCGTGCCGCTCGGCAAATACGACTCCACCGCAGGAAGCTCCAGCGGCAGTGCTCCTGCCGGCAGCGGTACGGCAAAATGCGTGATGCCATCCTGCGCAAACGTTACCGCGTGCGTGGGCATGTCGGCCGGGCGCGCGGCTTTGACCTTTGCGTAATCCGTCTCGCCCACCCATACGATGGGAAAGGGCTCGCCCCAGTAACGTTGCCGCGAAAACAGCCAGTCGCGCAGCTTGTAGTTCACCGTGGCCTGGCCGGCGCCCCGCGCGGCAAGATCGGTGGAGATTTTCTTCTTCGCATCCGGCCAGGGTAGGCCGTCGTAGCCAGGTGAGTTCACTAGCCTGCCGTCGCCTGTGTAGGGCAAGGTTTCCGTCCCGTCGGCAGCCTCGATCACGCGGATCACCGGCAAGGAAAATTTCATGGCAAACTCAAAGTCACGCCCGTCATGCGCCGGCACGGCCATGATCGCGCCGGTGCCGTAGCCCATCACAACATAGTCCGCGACCCAGATGGGCACGCGTGCGCCATTGACTGGGTTGACCGCATGCGCGCCGCTGAACACCCCGCTTTTGTCTTTCGCCAGATCGGTGCGCTCGAGGTCACTCTTGCCGGCCGCCTTTTTGCGGTACGCTTCGACGGCGCTGTGTTGTTCTGGTGTCGTGAGCACGTCCACCAGCGGATGCTCCGGCGCGAGCGCCATGTAGGTGCAGCCGAACAGCGTGTCGGGTCGCGTGGTGAAAATTTTCAGTGGGCCGCGCGCCTTTGCCGCGCCTTCCAGTTCAAACAGGACTTCCGCGCCCTCGCTGCGGCCGATCCAAGCCTCCTGCATCCGCTTAGTCGAGTCGGGCCAGTCCACGTCCTTGAGGTCGGCGAGCAGGCGCTCGGCATAGGCGGTGATGCGCAGCACCCACTGGCGCAGGTTGCGCCGCTCGACGGAAAAGCCGCCCACCTCGCTCTTGCCGTCCACTATCTCCTCGTTGGCCAGCACCGTGCGCAGATCCGGGCACCACCATACCGGGCGCTCGTCCACATAGGCGAGACCCCGTTTGAACAGCTGGAGAAAAATCCATTGCGTCCACCGGAAATACTTCGGGTCGGTCGTCGCCAGCTCGCGCTCCCAGTCGTAGGAAAAGCCGAGTGCCTTGATCTGTCGGGTGAAGTTGGCGATGTTGGCTGCGGTGTTGGCGGCGGGGTGCGTACCGGTTTTCACCGCATGCTGCTCGGCGGGCAGGCCGAAAGAATCCCAGCCGATCGGGTGGAGGACATTAAACCCCTTCGCACGCTTGTAGCGCGCCACGATGTCGGTAGCGGTGTAGCCTTCAGGATGCCCGATATGCAGCCCCGCGCCGGAAGGGTAGGGAAACATGTCGAGCACGTAGTATTTCGGCCGCGCGCCGCCGTCGTCGGCGCGAAATGTGTGCTGCTCCTCCCAGAATCGCTGCCAGTGCGGCTCGATTTGGCGGAAGTCGTATTCGGTGCAGGACGTAGGCATAGGCGTGACAGGGAAAAAGGAAAAGAGTCAATGTGGGCGGTATGTGGCGGGGCCGTCAATGCGCGCCTTGCCCGCCCTGAGAGACAGGAGCCAGAGACCGGAAATCAGGGCGGAGCCTCCTTACTCCTGACTTTTCTCCGCCGCGCGACGTAGGGCCCAGGAGACCACGGCGGCGTTGTCGTTTTCGTACCGCCAGACGAGATTCAGGAACTCAGCGGGCAGGATGTCGTGTTTTTTGAAAAACGCCCGGTCGCCGCCGCAACAGAACATCAGGGATGCCGGCAGCTCGCCGCGCAGCTTGGCGCGTGCCTTGGGGATGAGGAGTGGCAGCCATTCGATGCCTTGCACCGCGGTTGTTTTCGATGGCAGTGCGGATTCGTCGAGTACCGCCTGAGAGGGCCGGCCGTGCTGGGCGTTGAGAAAGTAGTCGCGGCGCACCAGCTCGATCGCGAGCGCGAGGTCGGGGCCGGGTTCATCGTAGTTGGCGAAGTCTTCGGCGTAATCGTAGAGGTGCTGTGGTGTGAGACCGTTGGCGGCGAGCCAGGCCCTCTCGGCGACGGTGCAAAACGTCTCCGCGCCGCGCTGGCCTCTGATGTAAAGGGCGGCGGCCCGATCATGGAGCGCATAGAATTTCTGGGCAAAGTCGTAGTGTTTCATGGCAGAGGGGTAGTCACGAGTAAGGGTAGGGCGGAGGGAGTTTGCAATGGTCGCCCACTCAAGCATAGGTGAACAAGAACGATGAGGGCGGGTACGGGACTTGACGGGGGTTTGGATCGGTGGCCAGCCTTCTGATTTCGCATGAACTTTACCGCGCCCCTTCGTTTCGCGCTCTTCGGCCCGGAATCCACGGGTAAAACGACGTTGGCGCAGACGCTCGCGGCCCACTTTGGTGAGCCTTGGTCGCCCGAATATGTACGGGAGTTTTGGGATACACATGGCGGGGTCATTTCCGCCTTGGATCTCGATGCCATCGCGCGTGGTCAGCTCGCGGGCGAGGATGCTGCTGCCGCAGGGGCGCGCCGCGGCGTCTTTCATGACACCGAGCTGCTGACCTGCATGCTGTGGGACGACCTGCTGTTTCCCAGCGCATGTCCGCCCTGGGTGCGTGCGGAAGCGGATCGTCGCGCGCGCGGTGTTACGCTCTGGCTCCTGTGCGACACCGATCTCCCTTGGTCGCCCGACCCGCAACGCTGTTTCCCCGACGCCATCGGCCGCGCGATGTGCCGCAAACTCTGGCGCAACACGCTCGAAACGCGCGGCCTGCCTTTTGCCGAGATCACGGGCGGCTGGCCGGAGCGTACGGCCCGCGCCATTGCGGCGGTAGGACAGGCGTTAGCGGCGAGCTAGGGGTTGGGTGCTTGGAAAACGCTGAGTCTGCTGCAGTCTCGACCTTTATTCCGCCCTGCTCACTACTTTCCTTTCCTACTTCCCAAACCCATCAGGATGCGCCTCGTGCCATTTCCAGGCAGTCGCGACGATGGATTCGATGTCGGGAAACTTGATTTGCCAGCCGAGCTCGCGTCGTGCCTTCGCCGAGTCGGCATAGAGTTCGTGCGGGTCGCCGGCGCGACGCGGCGCAAAGGTGTGCGGCACACGCTTGCCGGTGACCTTTTCCACGGCGCGGATGACCTCCAGCACGGAGGTCGGGGTGCCGGTGCCGAGGTTATAGAAGAGCGCGGCCTTGGGCGTGGCGAGCTGCTCAAAGACGGCGATATGGGCGCGGCTAAGGTCGTCTACGTGAATGTAGTCACGCAGGCAGGTGCCATCGGGCGTGGGGTAGTCCTTGCCGAAAACGCTGAGCGCCGGTTTCCGGCCTGCTGCGGCGGCGATAGCCAGGGGGATGACGTGCGTCTCGGGATCATGGTCCTCGCCAAGGGTGCCATCCTCGGCTGCGCCGGCAGCATTGAAGTAGCGGAAGGCGGCGAAGCTCAGGCCGTAGGCCGCAGCAAAGGCACGGAGCGCGTTTTCGAGGTCAAGTTTGGTTTGGCCGTAGGGGTTGATGGGAGCCTGCGGCATCGTTTCGACGATGGGCATCCCGGTCGGCACGCCGTAGGTGGCGCAGGACGACGAGAAGACAAACTTCTTCACGCCCGAGCCCAGCATGCAGCGCAGGAGATGCAGCGGCGCGGCGACGTTGTTGAAGTAATATTTGAGGGGGTCGGCGACGCTTTCACCCACATAGGCGTAGGCGGCGAAGTGCATGACGAGCTCGATCTTCTCCTTGCGCAGGATTTTGCCGACCTCGCTCTCGTTGCCGAGATTGACGGTGTAGAGCGGTACATCATCCGCGAGCGCGGCGCGGTGGCCGAAGACGAGATTGTCGAGCACCACCGGGTGGTGCCCGGCGGCAATCAGCTGGCGCACACAATGGCTGCCGATGTAACCGGCACCTCCGACGACGAGGACGTTCATAATTTGGAGCGAGGGTTGTATTGCTTTCGGCGGCGGCTTGGCTAGCGATTTCGACTCCATGCCTCCAGCCACCGCCCGCATCGTCATCACCGGCGTCGGTCTCACCGCGCCCAACGGCGACTCGCTTGCCGAGTTCCGCCGCCACCTGCTCGCCGGTGTTGCGGGTGTTGAGCGCATGGAAATCCGCTACATGGGGCCGCAGCTCGCGGGTGTTTGCCATTTCGACCCCTTGCGCTACCAGAAGAAAAAAGAGGTGCGTGTTGGCACCCGCGCCGGCTCCATTTCGATTTATTGTGCGCGTGAGGCGCTGGCCGACAGCGGCGTCGCCTGGGATGCCGTCCCCAAGGACCGTGTGGGCATTTACCTCGGCATCACCGAGCACGGCAACGTCGAGACCGAGAACGAAATCTACAATATCTCGAAGTTTAACTACGACACCAAGTTCTGGTCTCACTACCACAACCCCCGCACGGTCGCCAACAACCCTGCCGGCGAGGCCTCGCTCAACCTCGGCGTAACCGGCCCCGCCTACACGATCGGCGCCGCCTGCGCCGCCGGTAACATGGGCTTGGTCCACGCCGCGCAGATGCTGCGTCTTGGCGAGGTGGATTTCGCCATCTGCGGTGGCGTGAGCGAGAGCATCCACACGTTCGGCATTTTTGCGGGCTTCAAGTCCCAGAACGCCCTGGCCACGCACGAAGACCCGAAAAAGGCCTCCCGCCCCTTCGATCTCGCCCGCAATGGCATCGTCATCTCAGAGGGTGGCTGCCTATACACCCTGGAGCGCCTGGAGGACGCCCAAAGGCGCGGGGCCAAGATCTACGCCGAACTCGCGGGCTACCACGTCAACTCCGACGCCAGCGACTACGTGCTGCCCAATCCCACACGCCAGGCCGAGTGCATCCGTGCCGCGCTCGCCCGGGCACACCTCACGCCGCGCGACATTCACCTCGTGAACACCCACGCCACAGCGACACCGCTCGGTGACATCCAGGAATGCGAGGCCATCCGCGCCGTCTTCGGCGAGGGCTGCCCCGACACCTCGATCAACAACACCAAGAGCTTCATCGGCCACTGCATGGGTGCGGCCGGTGCGCTGGAGCTGGCGGGTAACCTGCCATCCTTCGACGACCTCACCGTCCATCCGACCATCAATGTGGACAATCTGGACCCGCAGTGTGCCTTGCCCGGCCTCGTGCTCAATACGCCCCGCCGTGTCGCCAAGGTGGACACCATCCTCAATAACTCCTTTGGCATGCTCGGTATAAATTCCGCGTTGATTGTGGCCCGCTTTGTGCCTTAGCTTCCACTTTCCAGCTTTTCCTAATGACCAAAGACGAATGCAGACAAGTAGTGCTCGACATCATCGCCGACATCGCGCCGGACGAGGATTTGACCAAAGTCAAACCCGACGTGCGCCTGCGCGACCAGCTCCAGCTCGACTCGATGGACTTCCTCGATATCGTGATGGAGTTGCGCAAGCGCCATGGCATCGAGGTGCCTGAAGCCGATTACCTGCAGCTCGCCAGCCTCGACAGCAGCGCCGAATATCTCACCCCAAAGTTCAACGCACTGGCGGGGAGGAAGTGAGGGGCCAAATCGTGGCTTGGCGAGGCAACCAAGATGAAAACCATTCTCGCCACGGCCCAAATTTGCTCCGCCGCCAGCCTGTTCACCTTCTTAGCCCTTTCCGCCATGACGGTTGCGCCACCGGCCAAGGGCTGGTTCAATTCTATGTTGGCGACGGTAGCCATTATGTTGGTCGTTTGGCTGGCCTTGGTCTTTTGGACGAGAGAGAAATTGAAAGTTTCCGGTGAAACCGTCGTGTCATTGCGCTTCAAGCAGGGTGTGATGGTCGGTGCCGCTATTTATCTGTTTTTGATTTTTTTCTGCGTCTTGGGCTGATTGTTACGATGTTGTCTTGGTTTGCTTGCGTCCTTGGCCTCTTTGCGTCTTTGCCTTGAATTCATCTCGATGAACTCCGACTCGCACTACGACGTCGCCATCATTGGCGCGGGCATGTCCGGTCTCGCGGCCGGCATCCGGCTGGCGCATTTTGGCCGGCGCGTTTGCATATTCGAGCGGCATAACGCTCCCGGTGGACTCAACAGTTTTTACAGCCTGCAGGGGCGCAAGTTCGACGTCGGCCTGCATGCTATAACCAACTTCGTGTCGCCGGGTGTTAAGGGTACGCCGCTCGGCAAGTTGCTCCGCCAGCTCCGCATTGATCGCGACGAGTTTGCCCTTTGCCCGCAGAAGCAGTCCCGCATCGCCTTTGGCGCGCAGGGGGAAACCTCGCTCCGTTTCACTAACGATTTCGCCATCTTCGAAAGTGAGATCGCGCAACAATTTCCGGCCCAAATCGACGGCTTTCGCAGGCTCGTCGCCACTGTGCGCTCCTATGACGATGTTTCGCTGACCGCGCCCGCCGAGTCTGCCCGTGCCATCGTACGCTGCCATGTCACCGAGCCGCTGCTGGAGGACATGATTTTCTGCCCCGTGATGTATTATGGCAGCGCGACGGAGCACGACATGGAGTTCGGCCAGTTCGTCATTATGTTCAAGGCACTCTACTTGGAGGGCTTTGCTCGGCCATTCGATGGCGTGCGCGTCATCATCCGCGTGCTCCTTGAAAAATATCGCGCCGCTGGTGGCGAGCGCCGGATGAAATGTGGCGTCCGCTCCATCGTCGCCCGCGAGGGCCGCGCCACCGCGCTCCAGCTCGACGACGGGAGTGAGATCACGGCTGACCACGTCATCAGCAGCATCGGCGCCCCCGAGACTGAATGCTTGTTTTCGGCCCAATCTAAATTCCAGAATCCAAATTCCAAAATTCCAATCGGGGCGCTCTCCTTCATAGAGACCATCGCCATCCTCAACTGTCAGCCGGCCGCGCTGGGGTGGGGG
>JBAXLL010000034.1:0-10936 GCA_037134835.1 Verrucomicrobiota bacterium | reverse complement strand
ACCGAGGAGGCCGTGGCCAAGCCACTCGAAGGTGTGTCGCGGCCCGTGCATTTTCGGGGGGTCACGACCGTCGTAGCCAAATTGTTCAATATTGTCCGTCCTGACCTCGCCGTTTTCGGCCAGAAGGACGCCCAGCAGGTCGCCGTCCTTAAAAAGATGACCGCGGACCTGCACCTCGGCGTCGAGATCGTCATCGGGCCGACCTTGCGCGACCCCGACGGGCTGGCGATGAGCTCGCGCAACCGCTACCTGACCGCCACCCAGCGGGCGGACGCGCTCGCCCTCCCCCGCGCCCTGCGCCGCGCCCAGGAGATGGTCGCCGCCGGCGAACGCCGGGTGGACCGCCTCGTCGCCGAGGCTACCCACCTGCTCGCGCAGCACCGCCGCGTGCGCGTGATCTACGCGGCCGTCGTGGACCGAGACACGATGGAGGCCGTGAGGGAAGTCCGCCCTGGCCAGACCCTGCTGGCCATCGCCGCGTGGGTGGATGAGGTACGGCTGATCGACAACGAAATCCTGTGACCCAGACCTTCGACGTCCTGGTCATCGGCAGCGGCATCGCCGGCCTGAGCTTCGCGCTCGACGTCGCCCGGCGCGGCCGCTCGGTCGCCATCCTCACCAAAAAGGACAAGGCCGACTCCAGCACCAACTGGGCTCAGGGCGGCCTCGCCGCCGTCACGGCCACGACGGACGACTTTGCCGCCCACGTCCGCGACACGCTCGCGGCCGGCGACGGCCTGTGCGATCCTGCCGTCGTTCGCGCGATCGTGCGCGATGGCCCGGCGTGCGTGCGCGAGCTGGCCGAGTGGGGCGTGCGGTTCTCCCGCGATCCGCGCGGCGGGTATGAGCTGGGCCGCGAGGGCGGCCACGGCGCCCGCCGCATTCTCCACGCCAAGGACATGACGGGCCGCGTCATCGAGGAGGCGCTGCTCAAGGCCATTGCCCGCGAACCGCGCATCGCGCTCTTCGAGCATTTTTTCGCCATTGATGTCATCACCCGCCGCAAGCTCGCCCCTCGAACGCCGCGCCGCCGCGACCGCGTGCTGGGCGTCCACGCGCTCGACGTGCGCGACGGCCGCGTGCTCACGTTTCGCGCGCCGGTCGTGATGCTCGCCACCGGCGGCGCGGGGCAGGTCTATCTTTACACGACCAATCCCGATATCGCCACCGGCGACGGCGTCGCGATGGCCTGGCGCGCGGGCGTCGAGGTGCGGAACATGGAGTTCATCCAGTTTCACCCCACCGCGCTCTACTCGACGACCGGCCGGCGGTTCCTCATCAGCGAGGCGCTGCGCGGCGAGGGCGCGGTGCTGCGGAACCTGCAGGGCGAGGCGTTCATGCGCGGGGTCCACCCGCTGGCCGACCTCGCGCCCCGCGATATCGTCGCCCGCGCCATTGACGCCGAGATGAAAAAGTCCGGCGCGGCGCATGTCTGGCTCGACATCACGCACCGCAACGCCGCGTGGCTGCGCCGGCGCTTTCCGCAGATTTTCGCCGCCTGCCGCGCGTCCGGCCTCAATCTCGCACGCGACCTCATCCCCGTGGTGCCGGCCGCCCATTACGTCTGCGGTGGCGTCGCCACCACCATCGCAGCGGAGACCTCCCTGCCCGGCCTCTACGCCTGCGGTGAAGTCGCCTGCACCGGCCTGCATGGTGCCAATCGCCTCGCCAGTAACTCCCTCCTCGAGGCCGTGGTCATGGCGCGGCGCGGCGCGGAGTCCGTGGACCGCTACCTCCGCACCGCCGCCCGCAGGCGCACGCCGCCGCCTACGATCCCCGGCTGGGAAAACCTGGGCGGCGGCGACACCGACGAACGTGTCGTCATTACCCATAACTGGGACGAGCTCCGCCGTACCATGTGGGACTACGTCGGCATCATGCGGACGACCAAGCGTCTCGAGCGCGCCCGCCACCGCATCGCGAACCTCGCGCGCGAGACGCAGGACTACTACTGGAATTTTTCGGTGGACGCCCGTCTGCTTGAGCTGCGCAACGTCATCGAGGTCGCCGGCCTCATCGTCAACTGCGCGCTCCAGCGCAAGGAAAGCCGCGGACTCCACGCCATCACCGACCACCCACGCAAGCTTCGCGTCGCCCGCGATTCGAGCCTCCGCCGCACCTGAAATCCCGGAGTTTCCCCAATGTGAATAACGTGTCAGGAAGCCCCCGACCCGATTGCGAGCAGCCGGTGAGACCAACTTAGTAAAATTATTATAACCATTTGTTCCATAATGTTTAATGAACTATTATGACCTCCAGGTGGCTGATTTATCTGTGACAATGCCGTTACCGCCTCACTGTGAGCTATTCTGTAAAATAGCGTCCTAAAAGGGCATAGAATAAGAATGGGGGCGTGAGTTAAACGCATCTCACTGGGCGAAAAAGGCCAGATGTCCGAAGCCAGATCGTGGAAACACGGAGCAGCGGAAGAGCGAAACCGGAGGGCGGAAACAGGTGAACCCAAATCCATGCTGGGCGCGGCAAGATGGCGCGGAGGGGATGATTCTGATCATCGGCAAAACAGGCTGGCCCTGGTCAGAATATTTGTTACGTTAGCCAAGCGCGACACCACGTTGTCGAGGGTGGCACGTGAGGGATATCGGTGTGAGAAGCCACGAGACACGGGCACCTTGCGGCTTGCCGCCGCGCAAAAAGCCATTCGACTCGGCCTTGCATGAACACCCGTACTTTCGGCTCCACGGGCCGCTCCTTCGGCGAAATCGGTCTAGGCACCTGGCAGCTCGGCGGCGACTGGGGCGACGTCACCGAAAATGCCGCGCTCGCCACGCTGCGCGCCGCCTATGACGGTGGCGTGACGTTCTTCGACACGGCGGATGTCTATGGCGCCGGCCGCAGCGAGACCATCATCGGACGCTTTCTGCGCGAGACGCCCGCCGCGCGCGGCAAGATTTTTGTCGCCACCAAGCTCGGCCGCATGAACTGGCCCAACGGTTTCACCCGCGACCAGATCCGCGGCTTCACCGAGGCTTCGCTCCGCCGGCTCGGCGTGGAGGCGCTCGATCTCACGCAGACGCACTGCATCCCGTTGGACGTGATGAAGCGCGGCGAAGTCTTCGGCTGGCTCGAAGAGCTGAAACGTGAGGGCAAGATCCGCCACTACGGCGCGAGCGTCGAGTCGGTGGACGAGGCACGCTTCTGCGTGGAGCACGGCGGCTGCGTGGCGCTCCAGGTCATCTTTAATATTTTCCGCCAGAAGCCCATTCACGAGCTGTTCGCGGCGGCCCGCGCCAAAAAGGTGGCGATCATCGTCCGCCTGCCGCTCGCCAGCGGCCTGCTCGGGGGCAAGCTGACGAAAACCACCGCGTTTGCCGCCACCGACCACCGCGTTTATAACCGCGACGGGCAGTGCTTCAACGTGGGCGAGACCTTTGCCGGCCTGCCGTTTGCCAAGGGTGTGGAACTGGCCGACGCAATCAAGCCGTTGGTACCCGCCGGCTGGACGATGGCGGACTTCGCGCTGCGGTGGTGCCTCGATTTCGATGCGGTGAGCGTGCTCATTCCCGGTGCGAAAAGCCCGGAGCAGGCGCGCGCCAACCTCCGCGCCGCGTCGCTCCCGCCGCTCAGCGCTGAGACACATGTGAAGCTGGCCGCCTTCTACGAACGCGCGGTGGCGGCGCACATCCGCGGGGCGTATTGAGCGGGGATGGTTTGCCGGGAGCGCGACCGCCTCCGGTCGCTCCCTCGGCGCTTCCGCGTTTCCGCGATCTGCTTTCGGGCTTCTGCCCTCCGCCGTAGCGCGGGCAACCTGCCCGCGACTTTATTCGAACCAGCCCGGGCTACGGCGCTCAAATTCGCGCTTGGCGCTCCCCGCTCCATTCTGCTTGCCACGCGGCGGCGGCGACCGGCAGCCTTCCGCCACCGTGTCCGAAACTCCCCGCCATCCTTTTCTCCAAGGCCTCAGCAAACATCGCGGCGCGCCCCCCACAGTCGTCGTCATCTTCGGCGCGTCGGGCGACCTCTGCGCCCGCAAGCTCATCCCCGCCATTTACAACCTCGGTGCCGACGGCCTGCTGCCCGCCGAGTTCTCGCTCGTGGGCTTCGCCCGCAAGGCGATTCCCGATGACGATTTTCGCAAGCTCGCCCACGCCGGCATCACCGAGTTCTCCCGCCGCGCGCCCGACGCCGCCGTGTGGGATCGCCTCGCGCCCAACGTCAGCTACGTCTCCGGCGGCTATGACGAGAAGGCAGCGTTTGACCGGCTCGCCGAAAAAATCGCCGGCATCGAGAAGAAACTCGGCCGCGAGGTGCAGTCGTTGTTCTACATTTCCACCCCGCCGAACGTATTCGCGTCCATTCTGACCAATCTCGGTGCCAGCGGCCTCGCCGCCCGCTACGTCGGCCAGCCGCACCAGTCGAAATGCATCATCGAAAAACCGTTCGGCAAGGACTTCGACTCCGCCAAGGCACTGAACAAGACGATCAACTCCGTCTTCGAGGAGCCGCAGGTCTACCGCATTGACCATTACCTCGGCAAGGAGACCGTGCAGGACCTGCTCGTGCAGCGTTTCGCCAACTCCATCTTCGAGCCGCTGTGGAACCGCGACTTCATTGACAACGTGCAGATCACGGTGGCCGAGGAGGTCGGCGTCGGCACGCGGGGCGGCTACTACGAGCAGAGCGGCGCCACACGCGACATGATCCAGAATCATACCATGCAGCTGCTCGCGCTCACCGCGATGGAGCCGCCCAGCTCGCTCGACGCCGAGGCGATACGCGACGAAAAGGTGAAGGTGCTCAAGGCCATCCAGCCCCTCACAGTCGGCCCGCATGGCGACGTGGCCCGCGCGCAATACTCCGCCGGACTCATGGGCGGCAAACCCGTCAAGGGCTACCTTGAGGAAGAGGGGATCGCCCCGCAGTCCGCCACTGAGACTTACTCGGCGATGCGGCTCGCGATCAACAACTGGCGCTGGCAGGGCGTGCCGTTCTACCTGCGCTCCGGCAAGCGCATGGCCCGGCGCGTGTCCGAGATCGCGATCAACTTCAAGCGCCCGCCCGGCACGCTCTTTCACGGCGAGGGCGCGAAGTTCGACCTCGCGGCCAACACGCTCGCGTTTCAGATCCAGCCCGACGAAGGTCTCAGCCTCATCTTCAATACCAAGATCCCCGGACTCGAAACCCGCACCCAGCCGGTCAAGATGGCGTTCCGGTACGCGACCACCTTCGGCTCCAACACCGCCGAAGCCTACGAACGCCTCATCCTCGATGCGATGATCGGCGATGGTACGCTCTTCATTCGCGGCGACGAAACCGAGGCCTCGTGGAAAATCTACACCCCCGTGATTGACTACTGGCGCAGCGTCGGCCGCACCGGCATGGACAGCTACCCCGCCGGCTCGTGGGGCCCGCCCAATTCCGACGCGCTCCTCGCCCAGCGCCGCCGCCGCTGGCGCGAGCCGTGACGCGTGACAATGCGCCAGGCGTGATTGGTCAGTGATTATGGCCTGACGCTCATTTGGTTATTTCAGACCGCCGTTCCAGTCCAATGGCCCAATCAGAGATAACCATTAACCCATCAGAAAACTTTCCACCCATGTCCGAAATCTTCTCCGCGCTCCCCGGCATCATGGTTCCCGTCGGCGGCATTGCCAAGGGGTTTGCGCAAATGTGGACCGACACCGAGGCACAAGGCGGCCATGCGCCTGCGATGGACGACGCCCGTGCCACCCAGGCCAACTTCGTCATCATGCTCGGCTTTGGTACCACAGCCGAGGACGCCCTGAAGCAATTTCAAACTGCGCTGCGTTTTTCCCAGCGTTCGCCCAGCCGGGTGGTCATCCTCTGCCCGCAGCGCGACGGCGACGGCCCGGCCGAGATGCGCGCCAAGATCTACGGCGAATGTTTCCTCGGCAAATCCAAGGCCGACAAGCGCTGTGTCGAGTTCGTGATCCTCAGCTACCCGCACGCGCTGCGCGAGCACCTCGAGAACCAGGTCTCACTCTGCCTCTCCGGCGATCTGCCGCTCTATTACTGGGTACACCGCTTCACCTCCGCCGCGCGCATCGCCAACTACCGCTACCTGCTGGAGCGCGCGAGCCGGGTACTCTTTGACAGCGCCAACGCCCCGGCCGACGCGCTCACGTTTGCTTGGCCGCGCCCCGAAATCCTGCGCGACCTCGCGTTTGCCCGTCTGCTCCCCGCGCGCCAGACCATCGGCCAGTTTCTCAGCCGCTATCCCGAGGCCACGCTGGTGACGGGACTGGAAACGGTCACGCTCACCCACGCCCCCGCGCTCGCTGCGGAGAGCCGGGTGCTGCTCGCCTGGCTCATGGAGCGGCTCGGCCAGTGCGGCGAGAACCTGGCCGCCGGGACCCTCGCGCCCCTGCTGCCCGGCACGGCCGGCTCGTTTGCGCTGAACTTTGGCTACGCCGACAAAAAATTCTTCCGCTGGACGGCCGACTTTGCGACCGGGCATGCCCGCTTTGAGGCCGACCTCGGCAACGGCCGCACCACCCTCCCCGCGCCCGCCGGCCTCCTCTCCCCCGAATCCGCCCTCAGCGAGACGATGTTTTTCTGAGGAGCCCGGTTAGGTTGACCGGGCTACGTCAGGCCTCCTCGGGTATTTCGGACCTTAGCTCCCATCCTGACTCCCTCCCTCCTTCCACCATGACTGAATCCACCACCGCCTGCGGGCGCCTGATCGTTGACACGAAGGAAAACCACTTCGCCCGCGCCGCCGCGTTGCTCGCCCAGGCGCAGGCACGCGCCACCGGCCCCGCGTTCACCGTGGCGTTCAGCGGCGGTTCGACACCGCAGGACTGGTATCGCTGGTGCGTCGCCCAGCGCGCGCTGCCCGCCGCCGTGACCGCCCGCGCGCATTTCACCGTAAGCGACGAACGCCACGTCCCGCTTGCCGACGGACAGAGCAATTTCGGCAACGCTACCCGGCATCTGCTGGACCCTCTCGCCATCCCCGCCGCGCAACGCCACCCCTGGCCGGTCGAACTCGCTCCCCTCGCCGCCGTCGAAAACTACCGCGCGACGCTACACCAGCTCGCCGGCCCCGGCCAAGCCTACGACGTGTGCTTCCTCGGCATGGGCGACGATGCCCACACCGCCTCGCTGTTTCCTGGCACACCCCTGTTGCGCGACGACGGCGGGGAGATCTTTGCCGCGCAGGAAGTACCCGGCAAAGACTGGCGGCTGACCATAACCCCGGCCGGACTGCGCGCCTGCGGCCAGATTGTCGTCCTCACGCTCGGCGCGAACAAAGCCCCGGCCCTCGCCCGTGTGATCAACGGCCCCTCCGATCTGCTCCATGTCCCGTCGCAAATCCTAAGAACCTGTGCCGGCCGGGTGCTCTGGCTCGTGGACGAACCGGCGGCGGCTCAGCTCAAGGGCTGAGGGGAACGCGGATAAAGGAGCCAGGATGGGAGGATTCAGGAGTCGGAGTCGGAGGAAATTTTGAATTTGGATTTTGGATTTGCTCATGTCGGTCCTGCCACGGCGGAAGCCGGAAGGCAGATCTCGGAATCGCGGAGGGGAGGCGAGGCTTGCATGTCAACGTTCACCCATGTACTTATTTTCTACAGTCGCCCCCTTGGATTAAAATCCAACCAGACCCCACAACCCTTCAACCCGATACTACCATGACTGCACGACCGCTCACCCTTGGCTCCCTGCTTCTCGCCGCGTTGGCCAGCGGACAACTCCATGCCCAAGCACCCGCAGCGGCACCGCCAGCTCCCGCCCCGGCTGCGAATCCCGCCCAGGGCCCGATCGTGCGAACGCTCCGCGCGCAATGGCAGGGTGTCCGCGACAAGGTCATCAACATTTGCGACCTCATTCCGGAGGACAAGCTGGACTACAAAGCCACGCCAGAGGTTCGCTCCTTCAAGGATCTGATCGTCCACATCGCTGGGGAAGGCTATTCCTTCTTGCGCCCCTTGGGCAGCGTGCCGGGGGTAACTCCTCCCACGAATGCCGAAATCGCCGCCCTCAAGACCAAGGCCGAGCTCATGAAGGCCCTGCGCGACAGCTTTGACTGGCAGGGCAAGATCATCGACAGCCTCACCGAGGCCTCGGCAACCGAAATCGCCCCGGGCCGCGGCGGAGCGCCTGGCACGACGCCCAGATGGAATGCCATCGTCAGCCTGCTCGTGGACAACATGGATCATTACGGCAACTTGGTGACCTATGTGCGGATCAACGGCATGGTGCCACCGGCCTCGGTCCGCGGTGCTCGCGGTGGACAGGGCGGTGGCCGTGGCCCCGGTGGCCCAGGCGCAGCACCGACCGCCGCGCCAGCGGCCCCCGCACCGGCCGCGCCGTAATCACCGATCCGAAGCGGTGAACCTCGGTGCGAAACCGAGGCTCCATGATCATGGGTCCGGTTGCTTCGCATGCCGGGAAATAGCCTTCTGCCAGCGGAGATCATGGCGGGCGCACACCTGAAGTGCCGCCCTCTGCCGGAGCGCGGGTAACCTGCCCGCGCTCCCTCGGCGCTTCCGCCCCTTCGCGCTTAATCCGAACTCCGTGTTCTCTGTCCCGTGGTCCAATCCTACCCGCTACTCGCTAACCGCCCCCTTGCCGCGAAGGATTTGGTATTAAATAACTCTCCTAAAGCCATGGCGGGCCAACATCCCGGCCGGATTGTGTAACCGGACCGGCTAAATACATCGCGTTTCAGGCCGTTCAGTTTTAGGATGTTAATGCAGCCGAAAACAATGACGGAAGCACGGTTGCTTTCCGCCCTTGCGCTTTCTGCCCTGCCCTAACCCACATCCACCATGCGAGACGACTACCTGCGCAACGCCAACAAAGTGATCGAAGATCCGAACATCCTGATCAACGTCATCTCGCGCCGCGTGAAACAGCTCAGACGGGGAGCCAGGCCGCTGGTCGAATCCCTGGAAAAACTTTCCGCCGAAGATACCGCCCTGCGCGAAGTCGCAGAAGGTAAGATCAGCTATGAAATCGCGGAGGACGCCCCAGCCCGCCGCTGAAAACCTGTCGCTTAGACGTATTTAATTTGAGCCGGGCATTCCGTCCGGACTCATGCCAGCAACTCACACCCACCGCACATGTCCAAAACCCAAAACTCCAAAAAGCAGACGAAGAAAAAGAAGCAGGTAAAGCCGGCCAAGAAGTAATGCGACTGTGAACTCCGGCAGGGACGCCTGGAACGGGCCCAGCCGGTGCTGTTGCTCTGAAGCAAATCCCCCAGTCGCGGCCCCGGCTGCGGATCAGGCGGGCTTTTTTGTGTCCGGCGGTGCAAGCCAAGATCAGCGTCGTGCTGTCTGTCTGAGGGGAGCGCATCGCAGCGCGCCCTGGCCGTGCTATTACCGCCGGTATTGTTCGTCGCTGATTTTTTCCCACCACTCGACGGTCTTCCCGTTGAGCTGCTCTTGGATGGCGATGTGCGTCATCGCCTAGGTCGGCGCCGCGCCATGCCAATGTTTCTCACCCGGCGGAAACCAAATCACATCACCCGGCTGTATTTCCTCCACCGGACCGCCCTCGCGCTGCGTCCAGGCTGAGGACGGAGTTTTTTACACAAAGGGCGCAAAGGACGCGGAGGGAGTGGCCCTTCGACGGGCACAGGGCGACGCGGTTACGTCGGAGTCAGGTGATTGACGACTGAGATTTGTAATGCGGATGGCACGGACATCCCTTTTACCGGAGAAAGCCCATCCTATGGCTTGGTTCGTTCCAGCAAAATATTTCCCATATCATCGGGAGTTTTTTCTGAGGTTTCTTGAAAGTCTCCTTGCTTCGCGCTTCAATCGCCGTCCCCCAAAATCCAAGCTATGAAAACCCCCGCTCTCCTCGCCTTGCTCGCCCTTGGACCCGTCAGCCGCTTGACCGCTGCGGATGCCCCCAAAGTCGACCACCCCCCGACAGAGGTCCTCGTGCTCGACCACGCCAAAGTGGACAATGCCTTCGCCAAGGGAATGCCCCTGCTCATCAACACCGACTACAAAATCCAGGCCGGCCGCCGCGCCATGCCCGGCATCGTGGAAATCCATGAGCACGACACCGATATCCTCTACTTCCTGGAAGGCTCCGCCACTATTATCACCGGCGGTAAAACTGAAAACGCGAAGACGACCGACGCCGGCGAGATCCGTGGCGACAAGATCATCGGAGGCACGCCGCGCAAGGTGACGAAGGGCGACATCATGGTGATCCCGAGCGGCATCCCACACTGGTTCAGCGAGGTGAATGGCACCTGCCTCTACTTCGTCGTCAAAGTGACGAAGTAACGGGGGCGCTCGGCAAATCGCGACGATTTCTCGTCGGGCTTCCGCCTCTGGAACCTCGGCTTCCGCCTCGCCCTGAGTGCAGTCCGATAGTGGCCGTGAGCAAGACCGGCCCGGATGGGCCTTAGGGCGAGCGGGTCGTAGCCCGGTCAACCTGACCGGGCTGGTACCGGCCAAGCCGCGGGCAGGTTGCCCGCGCTACGACCCAGAGGTGGGACATATTCGGCCTCGTCCACCCGCGCACCCAAGGGCCATGGGGTGTTACCCACTGGAGCCATCGCCTACCAAATGGTTGCCGAGCTTGAGCAGGAGCGCACGGCGGCAGCGGCCAGTCAGCAAGCCGCCGTTGCCAAGCTCAATGCCGACCTTGCCGCCTGCGACAAGCAGGTTGACCTCTTGCTCGACATGCGCCTTTCCGAGCAGATCGGTGAATCAGAGTATGTTTCCAAGAAACACACCCTGATTAACCGAAAGGCCGAAATCCGGGGCAAATTGGAGGCGTTTGCATCCAACCGCCTCAATCGGTTCGAACCGGCCATCCGGTTCGTTTTGGAGGCTAAACACGGGGCAAAATTGCTCGCCGAAGGAAATCCCGAGCAAAAGAGGGATTTCCTCAAAAAAACCGGTTCGAACTTTTTTGTGGCGGGGCAAGCGTTGACCGTGACCTTCCTAACCCATTGGCAACTCGTGGCGGATTTCAATTCCGTCCTCAC
>JBAXLL010000033.1:0-11205 GCA_037134835.1 Verrucomicrobiota bacterium | reverse complement strand
GGCCGGTGGTCTGGAGCATGTCCATCGCGAGCTCGAGGGAGGGGAGCTGGGTCTCCTGGCCGATCTGTTGCGCGGCGAGCTGGTCGGCGGTGGTGCCGAGGTAGTAGTCGGAGCTTTCGGTGTGCTTCGCCTTCGCGGCGCTGAGAAACGCGGAGTTCGACGTGGCGTGCGAGCCGGGGTAGGCGTTGCGCAGCTCAAGATTGGTGAAGGCGACGATCTGCTCCTTGTGCGGCGCGAGCGAGCTGAGGATGGGCGAGAGTTCGCCGAGCTTGCCGTCCGTGCCGGGCGGGGTCCAGCGCGGCAGGTCGCAGCCCATGGGCATGAACACATAGCCGAGGCGGCGCACGGGCAGCGCGGCGGCCTTCGTGGCGGCCGACGCGGCGGCGGGGATCATCGCGTCGAGGAGCGGGAGCGCGAGGGTCGCGCCCATGCCGCGCAGAAACGTGCGGCGGGACAGGGCTTTTTTGGTGATGATCATGGGGAGGTCCTCATTTGGAACGGGGGGCTGCTGACAATGCCGAGAATCAGGGCGGAGAAGCGGAAGTGGTCGGCCTGCGCACGGCGGACGATATCGCGGACTGCGGGCGCGTCGGAAATCTCGACGCCACGGCCGAGCGCAAATGTCAGGAGTTTCTCGGCGAGCGTGCCGGCGAAAAGCTCCGGCCGCCGGAGCAGGCCATTCTCCAGGCCCGCGACGCCGCTGAACGCGCTGCCGTCGGGCAGGCCGCCGGAGACGTCCACCGGCCGATGGTCCTCGGCCGCGCGCCAGTGGCCGACGGCGTCAAAATTTTCCAGCGAGAAACCGACGGGGTCCATCGCGTTGTGGCAGCTCGCGCAGGTGGGGTCGGCGCGGTGGGCGGCGAGGCGCTCGCGCATCGGGAGCGAGGCAGCCACGGTGTTGTCCTTGAGCGCGGGGACGTTGGGCGGCGGCGGCGGCGGCGGCTCGCCGACGAGGTTGGCGAGGATCCAGTGGCCGCGGATCACGGGCGAGGTGCGCGTGGCGTAGGAGGTGACGGTGAGGATGCTGCCCTGCCGGAGCAGGCCGCCGCGCTGGCGCGCGGGGTCACCGGCGAACGACACGAGGCGGAAGCGGCTGCCATAGATGTTGGGCACGCCGTAGTGCTTCGCGAGACGCTCGTTGAGGAACGTATAGTCGGCGCTGAGTAGCTCAGTCACGGGGTGGTCCTCGTGCAGAATTTTGCCAAAGAACAGCTCCGTCTCCTCGCGCATCGCCTGGCGAAGGTTATCGTCGAAGTCGGGGAAAAGGCGCAGGTCGGGCGAGATGGCTTCGAGTTTGCGGAGCTGGAGCCACTGGGCGGCGAAGTTGGTGACGAGGCTGCTCGCGCGCGGATCGGCGAGCATCCGGCGCACCTGGGCCTCGAGCAGTTTCGGCTGGCGGAGGTCGCCGCGCCCAGCGGCGTCGAGCAACGGGTCGTCGGGGAGGCTGCTCCAGAGGAAAAACGCGAGACGTGAGGCGAGCTCCAGGTCGCTGACTCGGTAGGTGGCACCGGACTTGATGCCGGCGGGGTCCTCCTCGACGCGGATGAGGAAATGCGGGCTCACGAGGATGGCAGCGAGGGCGTTCTCGATGCCGGCGTCGAAGCCCGCGCCCCCGGCGACGCCCTCGCGGAAAAATTGCAGGGGTTTGCCGAGGTCCTCGTCGGCCACAGGACGGCGGTAGGCACGACGGAGGATCGGGGCGAGGATCGCGCGGGCCCGGGCTTCATCAGCGGCGGTGGTGGTGGGTTTCGCGGTCGCCTCGGTTTTTGTGGTTCCGAAAATCAGGCGGCGGCTCGGTGTGTCACCGGGGCCGGTCGCGTCGAAGGGTCCGGTGATGGAGACCTGGTAGAGCGCGGGCGCGGTGCGCGGATGCCGGTGCATGTTGAACCGGGCGAGAAACGGCTGGCGCTGGGTCTCGATGAGGTTGGAGGGATCCTTGGGGAACGTGACGACGACCTCGTGCGGGCCGGCCGTGACTGGCACCCGGAGCTTGAGGTGCGCGTCCACGGCCTCGGCGTTCTTGTCGGCACCCGGCGGCCGGACGGTGAAGATCCCCACGCGCACGCGGTCAATCAGCACCTCGACCTCGGCCGGCTTCTTGAGGCCCTCGACCTGCTCGTTGCGATCGCGCGACAGACGCGCCTGAATCTCGTAGCTGCCGTCCTGCGCGAAAACATAGGAAAACGCCGCGCCGCCGCGCGTGCCGACCGGCATGCCCTCCATGTGCTCCTCTTGGGTGACGTCGGGCGGGATGCGAAACGTGTCGCCGAGGGGCGTTTTGCGCGGCGCGCCGACGGCGAGGCGGGCGATTTTCTGTGCGGCGGAGACGTAGCGGTCGAGCAGTGTCGGGGAGAGGTTGCCGACGGTGACATTGTCAAAGCCGTGGCTTGGCTCGTCGTTGGGCAGGAGCGCGGTGGCGTCAATGTCCAACGCCAGCAGGTCACGGACGGCGTTTTGATACTCGGTGCGGGTGAGCCGGCGCAGGGTGTCGGTGCGGCCGGGATTGGGTCGCGCCGCCGCCGCGCGGTCGAGCGAGGCGGTGAGCCGGGTGACAACGGTGTTGTACGAAGCCTCGTCGGGCCGCGCTTCGCCAGGCGGCGGCATCAGCCGGTGGCTGAGCTTGGCGACCACCTTCTCCCACAGCACCGGGTTGGTGGCAGGATCGTTGCCCGCGATGCCTTCAAGCACCAAGCCGCCCTTTTTCGTGGTCGCATCGTGGCAGTCGAAGCAGTATTGCTGGAGTATCGCCGCCGTAGCGTTCGCCGCGAGCGGAGCTGGCGTGTCGGGCCCGGCGGCCGTGGCGAACGGAGCGCCACACACCACCGCGAGACTGGCCACCAGGCCTGTCAGAGCGGGCCGCACGCAGGCCGCGGGCGGTTGCCCAAATTGGACCGGGGGCTGACGGATCATGGGGGTGCGGGGAGTCGGGCGGCGGCACACGGCTGCGGCTGGTCTTGAGGTTGCCGGATCAATGGCGTACGCGGTGCGAAACGCGAGGAAATTTTCACAACCACCCCGCGCCTTGGCGCAGGTCGCTTAAAAGGCATAATTCGGTTTTGGCTTAGTTTGCCTTTTCCGAGGTAAGTGGCGCGCTCGACGCGCCACGTTTGCCTACGGTGCCGAAGTTGCGCGGCGAGCGCGCAACCTACACCGACCAATCTGATCCAGTGCCCAAAATTCCGGTATCCCGCCGCCGAGAAGCCAGCAGATTGGGCTGACCGTTATCGAGCGGGCCCGCAGCGAGCGGACGCGAACAACAAAACCATGGGGAAGCAGGAAGCCATGAAAACGGAAACCAGAATTTTGCATCATTGGGGTTTCTGTGGCCCTTCCTGATTTTTCATGGCCTCCTGGTTTCCTGCTTCACAACTTCGCGTCAGCCCGCTCACTCCACGCGCAGAATGCAGCCGCGCAGATACTCGCTCTCCGCCATCGTCACCAAGATCGGATGGTCGGCCGGTTGGTGGCAGAACTCCAGTACATAGACCCGCCGCTTGGCATCGGTCGCCGCCTCGGCCAGCACGCCGCGGAGTGCGGCGTCGCCCATGTGGTGCGAGCAGGTGTAGGTGGCGAGCACGCCACCGGGGGCGAGTGATTTCATCGCCCGCAGATTCAGCTCTTTGTAGCCACGCAACGCGCCTTCCAGCGCACTCTTCGATTTCGCGAATGGCGGTGGATCCAGGATGATCACATCCCACGGCCGCTCGGTCGCACGGGCGGAGTCGTTGAACCAGTCGAAAACGTTTGCCACCTCGAAGTGCGCCACGCCCGCCACGCCATTTTGCCCGGCGTTCTTTTTCGCCGCCGCGACCGCATCCGCCGCGCTGTCGAGCCCGAGCACCCCGGTCGCGCCGGCGCGGGCCGTGTGCAACGCAAACGCGCCCTGGTTGCAGAACGCGTCGAGCACGCGCTTGCCCGTGCAGTATTTCGCCACGGCGGCGTGCTGCTCGCGCTGGTCGAGATAAAATCCCGTTTTCTGTCCGCTCTGCAAATCCAGCCAGTAGTCGAGCCCGCCGATCTTCACCCAGCGCGGTTCCCACGGCCGGCCCGAGCGCGTGTGAATTTCCGGCGGCAGGCCCTCCAGCTTGCGCAGGTTGGAATCGTTGCGAAAAATGATTTCCGTCGCCCCTGTCAGTTCCGTGAGCAGATCGCCGATGAGTGCGGCCCGCTTTTCCATCGCCAGCGTCTGCACTTGCGCCACCAAGGTCTCGCCAAACTGGTCCACGACCAGTCCCGGCAGCTCGTCGGACTCACTCCACACCAGACGGCGAAAAAACCCTTCTACCTTCTCCGCGCTCCCTGCTCCTTGCCCGCGCCGCGCCAGCGCGCGGGCGAGCGCCCCGCGCAGATAGTCCGCGTCGAGCGTCACGCGCCCGGCCGACAGCCGCCGCCACACGATCTGCGACTTCGAGTTGTAGATGCCCGTGCCGAGCGGACGCCCCGTGCGGTCGCGGCAACCGACCACCTCGCCATCATATTCCGGGGCCAGCAAGGCCTCGACCTCGTTGGCAAACACCCACGGGTGTCCATGCAGCACGCGCGCACTGGCGGCGTTGGGCTTGAGCTTGAGGGAAGGGAGCACGGGCGTGGACGACATGGCGGCCCATCATCACGCGGCCCAGCCCCGTTAGAAGCGCAAAGTGTGGGGCGAGGCACTCGGCCACGTGCTCAAAGCCGGCTGACCTTCAGCCCGAAGAACTGCCTTGGGCCACTGGTCGTGTACCGTTCTCGGCTGCCGGATGCGCAAAGTTGAAATTAGAAAATTGAAAGTTGGAGATTGAGCGTTGGACGTTGGGCGCTGACGCTCTTCCCTTCCGCCATGTCACCCGCCGCCGAAATCGCCCGCCGTCGCACTTTCGCGATCATCTCGCATCCCGATGCGGGCAAGACGACGCTGACCGAGAAGTTCCTCCTCTACGGCAATGCCATCCACCTCGCGGGCGCGGTCAAGGACCGCAAGAACCAGCGCGCCACCGCCTCCGACTGGATGGAGCTGGAGAAGCAGCGCGGCATTTCCATCAGCTCGACCGTCCTGCAGTTCGACTATGCCGGCTGCGCCGTCAACCTGCTCGACACGCCCGGCCACAAGGATTTTTCCGAGGACACCTACCGCGTGCTCACCGCCGTGGACGCGGCGCTCATGGTCATTGACGCCGCCAAGGGCGTCGAAACCCAGACCCGCAAGCTCTTCGAGGTCTGCCGCCGCCGGGGCGTGCCGATCTTCACGTTCATGAACAAGTGCGACCGGCCCACGCGCAACCCTATCGCGCTGCTTGACGAACTGGAAAACGTTCTCGGCCTCCAGTCGTCGCCGGTCATCTGGCCGCTCGGCAACGGCCCGTCGTTCAAGGGCGTGTTCGACCGCCGCACGCGCCAGGTGCACCTGTTTGAGCGCGTGCCCGGCGGAAAGTTTCAGGCCCCCGTCAGTGTCGCCTCGCTCGACGACCCCGCCGTCCGCAGCAAGCTCGACGATGACACCTACCGGGACGTCAAGGAGCAGTTGGAGATGCTCGACGGCGCCGGACACCCGTTCGACCTCGCCACGGTGCAGGCCGGGCAGCAGACGCCGGTGTATTTCGGCAGCGCCGTGAATAATTTTGGCATCCAGCTGCTTCTCGACGGCTTCCTGCAGGACTCCGTGCCGCCGGCTCCCCGCAAATCTGTCACCCTCTCCGTGCCCGGCCTGCCCCAGCCGACCGTCACGCGCGAGGTGCCGGTGAACGACCCGAAGTTCTCTGGCTTCATCTTCAAGATCCAGGCCAACATGGATGCCAAACACCGCGACCGCATCGCGTTTCTCCGCGTCTGTTCCGGCAAGTTCGAGCGCGACATGGTCGTCACCCACCAGCGCACGGGCAAATCCGTCCGGCTCTCCTCCTCGCACAAGCTGTTCGGCCGCGAACGTGAGACCGTGGACGAGGCGTGGCCCGGCGACGTCATCGGCCTCGTCGGCCACAGCGAGTTCGGGATCGGCGACACCCTCACCGACGACCGCACCATCTGCTTCGACGAAATCCCGCGCTTCCCCTCCGAGGTCTTCAGCTATATCTCCAACCCCAACAGCGGTGATGCCAAAAAATACCGCGCCGGCCTCGAACAGCTCCTGCAGGAAGGTGTCGTCCAATCGTTCACCGCGAAGAACGCCCCGCCCGGCGCGACGCTGCTTGCCGCCGTCGGCCCGCTGCAATTCGAGGTCGTGCAATGGCGGCTCCAGAGCGAATACAGCGCCGAGTCACGCCTCACCACGACACCTTGGACGCTGCTCCGCTGGGTGGAGGCCCCGCCCGCCGACCTCACCAAGGAGGGCAAAATTGATCCCACCCGCTACATCGTCGCCACGGGCGTGAGCTTCGGCGCGGACAAGTTTGACCAGCCCGTTGTGCTCTTTCCCAACGACTGGACGATGCGCTACTTTCAGGAAAAGAATCCCGGGCTGAAGCTGAGTGAGCTGCCGCCCGAACAGGCAAAGTGAGGATAAATCAGGCTTCATGCGGGTCACCTTTGCCAGCGCCATTGCCGCCGATGCCGGAGAGATTACCGCGCTCCGCAACGCGGTCTCGGACGATCTCACCACCAGTCATGGTCGCGGGCCGTGGTCGCGCCACTGCACCGTGCGCGGGGTGCTCTACGACCGCTGCCACAGCCACGTTTTCGTCGCACGGAGCGGCGGCCGGCTCGTCGCCACGCTGGTGCTCGCGCACAAAAAACCGTGGGCGATTGATCGTTCGCATTTCACCCAACTTCAGCGTCCGCTCTATCTTCTCTCCATGGCTGTGTCGCTAGATTTGCAGCGGCGGGGCATCGGGCGCAGCTGCCTCGATCATGCCATCACCGCTGCCCGCGAGCTGCTGGCAGACGCAATCTTTCTGGACGCCTTCGACGCCAAGGCCGGTGCCGGCGAGTTTTACCGCCAGTGTGGTTTCCGTGAAGTCGGCCGTGCGGTATATCGGGGTGTGCCGCTCATCTACTTTGAACAGCTGATCGTCCGGACCACATAAATCCGAAAGTCCCTTCGTTCTTTTTCGTAACGACTGGACGATGCGCTGCTTTCAGGAGAAAATCCGAGCTGAAGCTCCATGAGCGACCGATCGAGCAGGCGAAGTAAGCTGGGAGCGTGGGCGGCCCGCCCGCCGTCGTAGCACGGGCAACCTGCCCGCGTCTTCCGCCAGCGTGATCAGGGGGGGCCTCGTTGCTTCGACAACTAGCCCGCGTCTTCCGCCCGTCTATCTGCTCCCCTGTACCTCCGTGAACTCCTGTAACATCAGGTTTTGAGATGCCCGCCTCCGTGCTCTCCGCGACCAATGTGCTGAAAGTTTCCGGGTTTCCCGGCTCTGGCTACGTGTCCTCTGTGACTTCGTGGTTCAATTTTTTGAATCCGCTGCAAGGTCCCATCACATCCGGTCCCAACTCACAGCAGCACGAGATCGTTGCGGTGGACGACTTCGAGGCGCCTGCGCCCAGGATAGAGCGGCTTGAGCTGGTCGCTGTTTTTGCCGGCGATGGCGGCGATTTCGCTGTCGGCGAACGCGGTCTCGCCCCGCGCGAAGACGTTGCCGTCGGGGCCGGCGATGTCCACCACGTCGCCGCTGGCAAAGCTGCCGGCGCAGCCGGTCACCCCGACGGGCAGCAGGCTGCGGCCTTGCTCGCGGAGTGCGGGGACGGCGGCGGTGTTGACGCAGACCGTACCGACCGGGCGCTGGTAATAGGCGAGCCAGCGTTTGCGTGACTCCAGCGGCAGTCCGTTAGGCACGAAGAACGTGCCGGGATTTCGGCCGCTGAAAATCTTGGCGAGGATGTCCGGCTCCGCGCCCCGGGCGATAAACACGCCGCAGCCGGCGCGGGTGGCAAGCCGGGCGGCGGAAATTTTCGTCGCCATGCCGCCGACGGCGGTCTCGCTGGCGGTGCCGCCGGCCATCGCCTCGATGGCCGGGGTGATTTTTTCCACGACGGAGATGATGGCGCCGGTGCCTTTCAGGTCAATCAGGCCGGCCGCGGTTGAGAGGATGACGAGGTGCTGCGCGGTGACCAGGCTGGCGACCATCGCGGAGAGCGTGTCGTTGTCGCCGACCTTGATCTCGGCGGCGCTCACGGTGTCGTTTTCGTTGATGATGGGGATGGCGCCGTATCGGAGGATTTCGGCCAGCGCGGCTTTGACGCCGAGATGGCGGGCGCGTTCGCGCAAGTCGTCGTGGGTCAGGAGCACCTGCGCGACGGTGAAGCCGTGGGGCTCGAAGCCACGCTGCCACGTCTGCATCAGCAACGACTGGCCGATGGCGGCGCAGGCCTGCTTCTGGGCCAGGAGGGCGGGGCGTTTTTTCAGGCCTAGTCGCCCCATGCCCAGCCCGACTGCGCCGGATGAAACGACGATGACCTCCGTCCCCGTGCGGTGCAGTGCGGCGATTTCGGCGCACACCGTGGCAATGCGCGCAGTGTCGAGCTGGCCGATACCGAACGTGAGCACGCCGGTGCCGAGTTTGATGACGACGCGCCGGGGGGCGGGCGGGGAGGCTGCTGGCTCTTTGGTGCTCACAGGGGATGAATGTTGTCCGGCGAGGCGCTCATTGTCGCGGGAGCCATGTTTTCGTCGGACAGATCAGGCACGAACCACCGCCCTCAAACCGCGAGCAGGTCTTTTTCCTTGTGGGCGAGGTGTGAGGCGATGTCGGCGATGGATTTGTCCGTGAGCGTCTGAATTTCTTTTTCCGTCCGCTTGGCCTCGTCCTCCGGGAGTTTGGCCTTTTTGACCGCCTCAAGGGCGTCGCGGCGGACGTTGCGCACGTGGACGCGGCCTTCCTCGGCGAGGCGGTTGGCGACTTTTACAAACTCCTGCCGGCGTTCGCGGCTCATGTCGGGGAGCGGGATGCGGATGACCTTGCCGTCGGGAATGGGATTGAAGCCCAGGTTGGCCTCCTGGATGCCTTTGATGATGGCTTTCACGAGACTGGCGTCCCACGGCTGGATTTGGATCAGACGGGCGTCGGGCGTGGAGATGGCGGCGCACTGCTTGAGCGGTGTCATCGAGCCGTAGGCTTCGACCAGCACGCCCTCGACCATGGCGGGCGTGGCCTTGCCGGTGTGGATGCCACTGAACTCATGCAGCGTGTGGTCAACGGCTTTTTTCATCTGGGCGGTGGCGGTGGTGACAACGGGATGTGGCATGTGAAGAAGCGCGGAGTTGGGATTAGGTGGGGGCGGAATGGCGCGGACAAAGGGATTAATTATGGACCAGCGTGCCGACTTTCTCGCCGAGCACGGCCCGACGGATGGTGTGAGGCGTATTGAGGTCGAACACCAGGATCGGCACGTGGTTGTCAAGGCAGAGGGAAAACGCGGTCGAGTCCATGACGTTGAGGCGCTGGCGCAGCGCTTCGGCAAAGGTGAGCTCGTCGTAGCGCACGGCATCGGCGTGCTTTTTCGGGTCCTTGTTGTACACGCCATCCACCTTGGTGGCCTTGAGGATGATGTCGGCCCGGAGTTCGGAGGCGCGGAGCGCGGCGGTGGTGTCGGTCGAGAAGTAGGGGTTGCCAGTGCCGGCGGCGAAGATGACGACGCGGCCCTTCTCGAGGTGACGGACGGCACGGCGCATGATGAACGGTTCGGCGATCTGTTCCATCGGGATGGCGCTCTGCACGCGGGTGCTGACGCCCATTTTTTCGAGGCAGTCCATGAGCGCCAGGCTGTTGATGACGGTGGCCAGCATCCCCATGTAATCGCCGGTGGTGCGGTCCACTCCGCGCTGCGAGCCGGCTAGACCACGGAAGATGTTTCCTCCGCCAATGACGACGCTTACCTGCACGCCTAGTTCGTGGATGCCTTTGATGTCGGCGCAGATGCGCTCAAGCACGGCGGCATCAATCGGGTCGGCCGATTTCCCGCGCAATACCTCGCCGGAGAGTTTGAGCACAATGCGCCGGTATTTGACGGCGGACGGGGCGACGGGTTTGGCGGCCGGGGAGGCCGGGGAGGATTTTGGCATGAAACGAGAAAATGTCCCGGCGCGGGCGGCGTCAATGCCGGGATGTGATCCCGAGTAGATCGTAGCGCGGGCAGCGTGCCGGCGTCTTCTAGAACCAGCACGGCCAGATTGACCGTGCTAAGTGGGTGGCACCCACGGATGCTTTGGGGCAAATTGCTCAATCCCGCAGCACCACTCGCCCCACGGCTGCCGCTCGGAGCCGCTTCTCATATTCCCGCCAGGACCGCCATTCCATAGGCGTCAGTTTCGTGTCGCCGAGCTTCACGAGGGTTCGCTCCAGTTCCTCGCTCATCCGTCGCCGGAATTGCACCTCCTCACCGGGTACAAGCAAGGGGATGTCAGCGGGAGCAAGATCGGGCGGAGGTGGTGGCGCGACCGGGGGAGCCGGCTTGGTCACGGCTGGTACGACCAGCGGCTTTGGTTTGGGGGTGGTTGCCGGCGGGACCACGAAGAAAGCCGCCCTTGGAACTGCCGCTGCAGGGCGCGTCCGGTTCGCGAGCCAGTAGGCGTCAACATTAAGGGTCCTGGCCAGCGCCTCGACTTCCGGCCAGGTCGCATGACGATAGCCCAATTCCATCGCTGCGACGTGTGTCGCTTTGAAATCGGGCAGCTCCGGGGCCAGTCTCCGGCCCAGTTGAGCGGCTGAAATCGCCGGGACGCAATTCTTGCGCGCCTCCTTTAGGCGGGGGTTCAGATTGAACGAACGCGGCTCCATTTCACTGCTGGGCGGGGTGGCCATAGGCGGAGGGCAGCTCGGCCTCGTGTTTGACTATGACCTTGGCCTCCAGTCTGGCGACCGGCGCTTTGAGCTGAGAGAGTTCCTTGGGTTCTTCGATCACCATGGACTGATAAAAGCATTGGGGTGGCGGTGGCAAGTCCGGCGTAGCACGGACGGACTGCTCGCGGGCTTTAGCTCACTCTGACAGCGGCACTAAATCAGCTTTGGACGCGCCGGCCGGCCGGACTACGGCGGCGCACGCCGGTGCAAGTGGGGATCGTCCTGAACCGGCTCCTACCGATGCGGAGACACACGCGACCTGTTGGAGCAAGAGTGCGACACCGCCCGCGAGCGGCTGCACCATGCTATGGACACGCTCAACCAGACCTTCGGTAACGGCTCGGTCTTCTATGGTGGGGCGTTTGGTGTGACGGATAACGCGCCGATGCGGATCGCATTCACGCGGATTCCGAAGCCGGAGCTGGAGGAGATTGATCCGGCGAGACAGGGG
>JBAXLL010000032.1:0-11226 GCA_037134835.1 Verrucomicrobiota bacterium | reverse complement strand
GTCCAATAGTCACGGGTATGCTGCATTCTGCGGCGCGCCGCGCAAGCGGAGCGCCGTGGAACTCGCCCGCAAGGGCGTTGAGAGAAATGACGGCCGAAGCGCCGCAAGGCGCAGAACAGAATCCGGCTTACCGGCCCCGAAACCAAGAATCTGTGACCTCGTCATGACGTATGGGACGTGGGCCGGATGGTCCGCTTACAGCAGCCAGGGAGGGCGAATTCACCCTTGACTCGCCGGGGCGCGGCTGAGTCCTTGAACGTTCACCCGTTTCCGCACCCATCATGGCCAACACCAAATCCGCAATCAAAGCCGCCCGCAAAGCCGTTCGTCTCTCCGCCCGCAACAAGGGCGTCAAGACGCGCCTGAAGTCGCTCCACAAGAAATTTGAGGCTGCCGTCGTCGCGAAGGATGCCGCCGCCGCCAAGACCGCCGGGAGCGCCTATGCCTCCGCGATGGGCAAGGCCGTGAAGTCTGGCGTCGTCCACAAGAACGCCGCCAGCCGCGCCACCGCGCACGTCGCCAAGGCCGTCTTTGGCAAGTAAGCGCCATCTCGCACATCAGTCCTTGCTTTCCGCCCCGCCGCTCATCCGAGCCGCGGGGCTTTGCTTTTGGTCTGTTACGTAGGGCAGGCCAAGCAGATGGTACATCCTGAAACTACCCACTCATCCTGGCTGCCTTTCAAATCAGGCTTTTGAACAGAAGATAACGAAGGAAACGGAGGCCCAGCGTCGGGGCTGGCATACGCGTTTATTCGTTTCCATTCGCGGATAATTTAATCCCAGCCGAATTTTTCCTTGGGTTCGGGCAGCGGCAGCTCGTCGAGCTTGCCGGCGGCCTTGACGACCTCGTAGGCGGTGCGGAAATGCAGCTTGGCAAACTCCCCGAGCGCCCGCGCACCGAATCTCTGGATGATCTCGTGCGCCTGCTGCTTGACCAGCGGGCCGGCGCCTTTCTGGAGCTTGGCGCCGAACTTTTTCGAGAGGGTGTGCATCTGCCGGACAAACTCGGCGCGCGCCACGACCGAGGCCGCTGCGACCACGGGGTCCTCTTCCGCCTTGGTCCGCATCCGCAGGTCGAAGTCCTCCACGCCCTTTTTCGCCAGTTCGCGCTGCACGAGCGGCTGTTTGGTGAACTGGTCGAGCAGGCCCCACGGCACGCGTTTCTCGGCGAGCGCCTGCTCCAGTGCCGTCGCGTGCTGCCAGGCGAGCAGGCGGTTGAGGTTGGCCTGGGGGCGCGACATCAGCTCGTTGTATTTCGGCATCCCGCAGAGGCAGGTTTTCACCACGGCGCCATGGGTGGTGCGGATGATCCCGTCGAGCTTGATGATCTGGCTCTCGGCGATTTTCTTGGAGTCCTGCACGCCGGCCTCGCGCCACGCCGCGATCATGGAGGGCTGCGCGATGACGGTGGCGGCCACGACCGGGCCGAAAAAATCGCCCTTACCGCTTTCGTCGAGGCCGGCGTGCGCCTCGAACCAGTCGGGGTGCAGCACTTCGTCGTAACCGAGCTTGGGCGCGCCGGTCACATCGGGCTCCAGCGTCATCGTGACAAACTCCTCGGTACCCTTGCCGGCGATGACAACCTTGCCGCTTTCGTAGGCGGTGATGTTGACCTTGAGGTGGTCGGCCTTGAACGCGAAGCGCGCATAGGCGACCTCGAATGGCATCCAGCCGCGGGTCTCGCAGATGGCGCGGAGCTTCTGCATCTGGGCGTCGTCGAGCTTCGCGGTGTAGGACGCGAGCTTCTTGGGGGCCTCGTCTTTCGCGGGCGGCTTGGGCATGACCGGAAGATGGCCGCAAAAAGACGCCGGAAGCGCAAAGCAGAAAATACCGGTCGGGTGGGCATTTATCTTGCACCGGCAGCTCCTCTTTGCGGCCAATGCCGGTAATGCCGGGCTCACCCACCACCACGCTCATTGCAGCCAAGACCGGCTTCCAGCGGGCGTTGCTCGGCTGGTATCGCGCACACGCCCGGCCGCTGCCCTGGCGGTTGGCGCCGTCACTCTACCAGACGGTCGTGAGCGAGTTCATGCTCCAGCAGACCCAGGTCAAAACCGTCCTCCCGTATCTTGCCCGCTGGCTGGCGGAGCTACCCGATTTCACCGCGCTTGCCGCCGCACCCGAGGCGCGCGTGCTCAAGCTCTGGGAGGGCCTTGGCTACTACTCCCGCGCGCGCAACCTTCACCGGCTCGCCCGGGTCATCGTGACCCACCCGGCCATGCCACGTACGCCGGAGGAGTGGCGAGAGTTGCCAGGCGTGGGGCCTTACACGGCGGCGGCGGTCACGAGTATCTCCTTTGGTGCGCGGGCGGCGTGTGTGGACGGCAATGTCGTGCGCATCCTCGCGCGGCTCACGGCCGACGGAACCCCGTTCCGCGACAGTGCCGGCGCGGCGAAGGCCCTGGCCCCTCTTGCGGAGGCGCTGCTGCCGGCGGACCACCCCGGCTACCACAATCAGGCCATGATGGAACTGGGGGCGACCGTGTGCTTCCGGCAAAAGCCGGCATGCCTGACGTGTCCTGTGCGGGAGTTCTGCGCGGCCGCGAAACACGGTGAACCCGAGGCCTACCCGCGACTTGCGCCCAAGAAAATGGAGCGACGCGAAGTGGTCCGGGTGTGGTGCGTGCGCGGTGGGAAAATTTTGCTGCACCGTGCCGCCGATGAGTCCCGCCGCCTCGCCGGCCAGCACGAGCTGCCCACCGCAGCGCAGGCCGGCCTGATGGAGGCCGCTGCCGCTCGGGGAAAATTGATCGCAAAGAAAAAGCGTGGGATCACGCGGTTTCAGATCACCGAGACAATCCATGCGGTCCCACCGCCGCGCGGCAAACACCGCGCAGGCCTCCTATGGGTGCCATTGGCAAAGCTCGAGACGATCACGCTGTCCGGCCCCCACCGGAGGTGGGTGAAGGAGATTTTGGGTGTCACCGCTGGCAAAGGCGTGGCGTCATAATGAAAAGCTGCCTATGCACTTTCCCAATCACATCACTGCTCGGACGAAATATCGGGCTTCAGCTCTTATTTTGTGGGTAGTGCTGCTAACAATCATCGGGCTGCTGCTGCTTCTTGCCATGCCAACCGTGCGCAGACCAACGGACGCGGAAGCAAAATCGGAGCAAGCAGTTCTGGTTGTAAAAAGTGCCATGAAACTGCCATTTGCCACCTATAAACTCGATATCGGCAGCTACCCAACAACCATGGAAGGATTGCAGGCATTTATCACGGCTCCAACAGGCAAGGAAGATAAGTGGAGGGGGCCTTATATCGACATTTCTTATAAGGGCATGCTACGTGACCCGTGGAGTGAGCCTTACCTCTATCTTTTGCCCGGGACGCATAACCCAGACGGTTACGATCTTTTCTCCAAAGGCCCGGACAAAATCGCAGGCACCGCCGACGACATCGGCAACTGGTAGGTGATACGCGACGGGGCGTCAGGTTCCGCCTTCAGGCGGTGGCTTACATCAGCTTCTCAATGCGCTCTTTGGACCAGCGCACTTCGTCCAGAGTCACGCGCGGGCTGAATTCCAGCGTCAGCAGGTGCTCGGGTTTCCAAAAGCCGCTGATCATCTTGAAATCAATCTTCCCGGTACCGACCGGCTGGTGGTCCTTGCCCTCGTTGCTCACGTCGTGGAGATGGAAGCCGATCAGGCGAGGGGCCATTTTTTCCAGATGCGTGCGGTGGTTGAGAAGACCGAGGTTTTGCTTGATTTGGGCGTGGCCCGTGTCGTGCCAGTAGCCACAGGGGTTGGGCTGCGGGAGGCTGTCAAAGAGGGCTGCGTAGTCGTCATCGAGCGGCAGCTCCTCAAATTTCTCCCGGTTTTCAAAACCGAGCCTCATGTTGCGTTCGGCTGCGTAGGCGAGGATGTCGTTGATGCCTTTTTTCACGCGGTCATAGAAGTCCGGCATCTGCTTGCGGAGCTTGGCGACGGCCTTCTTGAGCGTGGCCTGATAGGCGCGGTTGTCGGCGACGGGAGTGTCAGGGTTGGCGGCGAGGAGGGACTTCAGCTTGCGGCCGGGATTGAGCCACCAGAAGCGCACGCTGCCGAGATGGCAGACGAGTGCGCTGGCCTTGACCTGCGCGGCGAAATCAATGGAGCGCTTCGTCTGCCGCAGCCATTGCTCGCGCTCGCGCTCGTCGGGGGCGGACGGCTCAAAGAGGTTGGGCGCGGGCATGATGATACCGGCGGGCAGGGGACAAAAATTGTGCGTCGAGCTGATTTTGATGAACCCCTCCTCGACGGCCTTGAGGATGCCCGGGACGAGGACGATGCGGATCCCGTGGCTCAGTTCGGCGTGGGTGAATCCGAGGTCGGCGATCTCGCGCAGCATGGCATGTCCGTCCGTGTGGCGGAACGAGTTCCAGCTGGAGGAGAGGGCGAGCGTGGGTTTCACCTTGGGGCGGCAGGATGCAAGGCGGAGGCGGGGCGGGCAACCAAAACAAAAGCCGCGCTCCGGCGAGGGCGGGCGCGGCGGGAGACTGCAGGGCGAGCGAAAATCACTCGGCGTGACGGCGGCGCAGCATGGCGGTGAACGCCATGACCTTCTCCTTGCGGCGGCGGCGCTCGCAGGGCTTCTCGTTGTATCGCTTGGCGCGGACATCCTTGATGATGTTCTCGCGTTCGAGCTTCTTTTTCATGCGGCGCAGGGCGCGGTCAACGGGCTCGTTTTTACGGATTTTGATTTCGATGGACATGAGGCGGACGTGAAATGGGCAGATTTTGAAGGGAAAAGGGGTGCAGCAGGCCAGATGACAGGCTGCGCGTCAACGGCATTTTTCCCGCCTTGCGCGGGGCGCACGATGGGCTTGGCTGACGTCCTCCGTGCCATCCGCCGACCCAAATTTCGTCCATCTCCACGTCCATAGCGACTACAGTCTGCTCGACGGGGCCTGCCGTATTGACCGGCTGATAGATCGAGCCGCGGCGCTGGGCATGGGGGCGCTGGCGCTCACCGACCACGGCAACCTTTTTGGGGCGATCGAGTTTTACAGCGCGGCCAAGGCGAAGGGCATCAAGCCCCTCATCGGCTGCGAGCTTTACCTCGTCGAGACCTCACGCCTCGAAAAACACGGTCGGTCCGACGATGACGGCAAGACCATCTTTCACCTTGGCCTTCTCGCCAAAAACCACGCCGGCTACCAAAACCTGCTCAAGCTCGTCTCCGATGCGCATCTCAAGGGCTTTTATTACAAGCCGCGCACCGATTTTGAGATGCTCGCCCGGCATGCCACCGGCCTCATCGGCTTTACGGGCTGTCTGGCCTCGCTCGTGCCGCAGCACCTGCTGCGCGACCGTTATGAGGAGGCCCGGAAGGCCTGCGGGCGCTTCGTGGACATATTTGGCAAGGAAAACTATTTTGTCGAAATTCAGGATCACGGCCTTCCCGAACAGCGTCAGATCATCCCTGGGCTGCTCAAGCTCGGCGAAGAGTTTGGCCTCAGGGTCATTTGCTCGAACGACGTCCACTACGTAAACGCGTCGGACGCCGGTCCGCACGATGCCATGCTCTGCATCCAGACCGGCTCGAAAATTGACGAGCCCAACCGGATGAAGTTCACGGGCGAGCAATTTTACCTCAAGTCGCGCGACGAGATGGCGAAGCTCTTCACCGAAGTGCCGGCGTCCGTGACCAACACCCAGCTGGTCGCCGAAATGTGCGACCTGAAGATCGAGTTTCCCAAGGGCAGCGACCGGTATCCGAAATATCCGCTCCCGCCTGAGATCAAAACCGACCGCGCAGACTATCTGCGCGACCTCTGTCTCGCGGGCCTGCGGACTCGTTACGGACTCGATACCTACGCGCCGGAGAAATTTTCCGACGCCGCGCTGGCCAAAGTCCTCGTGGAGCGCCTCGACTTCGAGCTCTCGGTCATTGGTAAAACCGGCTTCATTGATTACTTTCTGGTCGTCTGGGACTTCATCGCATGGGCCAAATCCAAAGGCATCCCGGTCGGTCCCGGCCGCGGCTCTGGGGCGGGTTGCATCGTTGCCTATGTTCTGGGCATCACCAATCTCGACCCGCTCCGCTTCAAGCTCCTCTTTGAGCGTTTTCTCAATCCCGAGCGCGTCTCGCCACCCGACTTCGACATTGATTTCTGCATGCGACGGCGCGGCGAGGTCATTGACTATGTCCGCTTGAAATACGGCAAAGACTGTGTCGCGAACATCATCACCTACGGCACGCTGGGTGCAAAGATGGTCATCCGCGACGTCTCGCGCGTCCATAATCTCCCCTACGCGGACGCCGACCGTCTAGCCAAGATGATCCCCGACGAGCTGAACATCTCGCTCGAAAAGGCCCGCGAAAAATCCGAGGAGCTGCGCAACGAGGTCACCAGCAATCCCATCGCAAAAAAGATCTTCGACCAGGCGCTGGTCCTCGAAGGCATGGTGCGCAACACCGGCAAGCACGCCGCCGGCATCATCATCACCGACCGGCCGCTGGAGGAGTTTGTCCCGCTTACGCTGCAGGAAGACGACGTGACGGTGCAGTTCGACATGAACGCGGTCGGAAAGCTTGGCCTGCTCAAAATGGACTTTCTCGGGCTCAAAACTCTCACCGTCATCGCCGACGCCGTGGACAACATCCGCCGCACCGCCGATCCTAAATTTGACCTCGAGACCGTCCCGTTTGACGACACGAGGACCTTCGCCCTGCTCAACTCCGGACGCACCACCGGGGTGTTTCAGCTGGAATCAGGCGGCATGCAAAACCTCTGCCGGCAGATCGGCCTCTCGACGATCGACGAGATCGTCGCGCTGATCGCGCTCTACCGCCCCGGCCCGATGGATTGGATTCCTGACTATGTGCGCGGCAAAAAGGACCCCAGCACCGTCACTTATCCGCACAAGCTGCTGGAGGAGGTGTGCCGCGAAACTTACGGCGTGATGGTCTATCAGGAGCAGGTCATGGAGGCGGCGAAAATCGTCGCGGGCTACACGCTCGGCGGCGCGGACATGCTCCGCCGCGCGATGGGTAAGAAGGATCCCGTTGCTATGGCACAGGAGCGCGGCAAGTTCGTCGCCGGGGCGAAGGCGCTCCACGGCATCGAGGAGAAGACCGCCAACGCCATTTTCGACATCCTGCAGAAATTCGCCGGTTACGGTTTTAACAAGTCGCACTCCGCCGCCTACGCCGTTCTCAGCTACCAGACTGGCTATCTCAAGGCCAACTTTCCGGTACAGTTCATGGCTGCTATGCTCAGCTCCGAACTGGGCAACGCTGAAAAAGTTTCCCACTTCATCGGAGAGTGCGAGGCAATGGGCTTGAGCGTCCTCGGCCCCGATGTGAACGAAAGCCGTGAGATGTTCACGCCGGTATTTCGGCAGGTCGGGGGGTTGCCGGACGATACCCGATTGCCGTCCAGCGGCACTCCTGCGGCCGGGGGCAAAGTCGCCGCGGCCATCCGCTTCGGCCTCGCCGGGGTGAAAGGCGTCGGCGAGCAGGCCGCACAGAAAATTATTGAGGAGCGCGAAAAAAACGGCCCGTTTGCCGACTTCGCCCAGTTCGTCGCCCGGGTCGACGCCCGGGCGCTCAACAAGCGCGTGTTGGAACACCTTGTTAAGACCGGCGCGTTCGACTTTAGCGGTGCTTCGCGCAAGCAGCTTTTCGACGGCATCGACGCCGCTCTGGCTGGTGCCGCCACCGCCGCCCGTGACAAAGCGGCCGGCCAACACAGCTTCATGGACATGATGGCCGAGGAGACACGCGCCGCCTACGCTACCGGCGCGCCACAAACCCATGGCGGTGGAGCGCCCGCGCTCCGCGCCTCCGGACCCGGTTTTTCGGCCGTGGACTTCCCTGCCGCCGACCGGCTCGCCTTCGAAAAGGAACTCCTCGGCTTTTACATTTCCGGCCACCCCATGAACACCTACGCCGGCCTCACCGACGCCCTCGACACCTTCACGGTGGAAGAGTTGTTGCGCCAGACCGACCGCGTCGAGTTCCGCCTCTGCGGTATTGCAGGCGGGATCGCCAAAAAACTTTCCAAAAAGGACAACCGTCCATGGGTGGCGTTCACGCTCGCCACAAAACGCGCCTCTGTGGCGCTTAACATGTTTGCCGACGCGTATGCCACGCACGGTACCGTGCTGGCCGAAAACGCCGTCGTGCTCGTGCAGGGCAACATCATTGCCGGCAACGACGGCGCGCGCATCAACGTCAAGGAATGTTATCCGCTCGACGCGCAGGTCGGCGGCTTGGTGCGCAAGATCACCTGGCTGCTCCGCCCCACGCACCCCGAATTGCCTGCCTTCCTCCGCCAGCTGCGCGACACCGTCAATCGCCAGCCGGGTGACACGCGCATGGAGTTCGCCTTCCTGTTTGAGAATCGCGCCGCCCCGGTCGCCGAAGCCAGCGGTGCGCTCGGTTGGAAGCTGAGCGCGCCCGGCTTTCAACAGCTCCATGCCCACCCCGCCGTCGCCGGCGTTCAGATCGAGACTAGGCGGCTTGAATTGAAATCGGACCGCCGCTGGGGGAAACGCGGATAGTTCCCTGTCGCATGCGCCGGCCTCCCCCTTAAGGTGTGATGCCCGCATGCGTGCTTTCATTCCGCCGGCCGCAATCCATTTTGTCCTTCACCGATGCCCGACCAAGCCACGCTCAACCACGCCGCGCAGGTGCTCGGTTCCCTCGGCGCCAACCAGCGGGCGGACACCGCGCTGCGGCTTTATTTTGAGCGGCACCGCTACCTGCCGCCAACGGTGAAACGCGCGGTCAGCCGGGCAGTTTTCATTTATTTTCGCTGGCTCGGCTGGCTCGACCCGAAGACGTCGCCGCAAAAATGTGTCGGGCAGGCGCTCGTGCTGCACGAGCGCTTCCTCGCCGACGAAAAATCCGTGAAAACCGAGGCGCTGGCCGCCCGCGCCGTCCCGGCCTGGCTTGCGTCCGAGATGGAACTGCCCGATGGCTGGCTCCGCCAGCTCCAGCGTGAGCCTGCCCTGTGGCTCCGTGCCCGCCCCGGCACCGCCGCGTCTTTGTCCAAATCCCTTTTCGCCTGCGAACCCACGGACCGCGCACCAGACGCACTCCGCTTCACTGGCACGCAGGATTTGTTCAAGACCGAGCAGTTCAAAACCGGTGAGTTTGAAATTCAGGATCTCGCCTCGCAACGGGTTGGTCTGGCCTGCGCGCCGCGGTCCGGCGAAAATTGGTGGGATGCCTGCGCAGGGGAGGGGGGCAAGTCGCTTCACCTCGCCGACCTTATGGCCAACCAGGGCGTCGTCTGGGCCACCGACCGCAGCGCGCGCCGCCTCGACACGCTCAAACGCCGCTTTGCCCGGGCGAAACTTTTCAACTACCGCACGGATTTCTGGGACGGTGGTCCGAAACTCCCGACGAAACAAAAATTTGACGGCATTCTGGTGGACGCGCCCTGCAGCGGCGTGGGCACATGGCAGCGTAACCCGCACGCGCGCTGGACCGTCACGCCTGATGACGTGCGCGAGCTCGCCGCCACGCAGCGTGCGCTGCTGGACCACGTGGCCGGCTCGCTCAAGCCCGGTGGCCGCCTCATTTATGCCGTTTGCACCCTGACGCGCAGCGAGACCACCGATGTCGCCGCCGCTTTCACCGCCGCGCACCCCGAGCTGGAGCCGGCCCCGGGGTTGAGTTCCTCGGCTGCAACCTCCGTCACCCTCTGGCCCCAAGAGCTCAACGCCAACGGCATGTTCATCGCCGCCTGGCAAAGGCCCAATCCATCGTCAGACAAATTAAAGCAGGAAACCATGAAACCAGGATGAGGAGATAACCCGTTATTGAATGGGTTTCAGTTTGATCGTTCTTTTGCCACCTTTGGTGGCAAGACTTGGGATCCGCTCCTGGCTTCTTGGTTTCCTGCTTCAATTTCATCCTTAATTTCTCTTCGCTGCCTCCTCTTCATCCATGCGCTTCCACAAATACCACGCCCTGGGCAACGACTACATCGTCCTCGACCCGCGCGATTTCCCCGCGTGGTCGCCTGCGCCCACCACGGATCAGATCCGCGTTGTCTGCCACCGCAATTTCGGCGTCGGGTCCGACGGCATCCTGTGGGGTCCGCTGCCCTCCTGGCAGCGCGAATTCGGCCTGCGCATCTTCAATCCCGATGGTTCCGAGGCGGAAAAATCCGGCAACGGCCTCCGCATCTTTTCCCGTTATCTGTGGGATCAAAAGCTCGTCAAGAGCCCGCAATTCACCGTCGAGACTCCCGGTGGCCACGTGCAAGTCGTGATCAAGGAGGGTGGTCGGCTTCTCACCATTGCGATGGGGCAGGTGAGTTTCTCCGCCGACAAAATCCCAGTCGTGGGCGCGCTACGCGAGGTGATCAATGAAAAGATCACCGTGCTCGACCGCGAATTCACCTTCTGCGCCGCGACCATCGGCAATCCGCACTGCGTCATCCCGCTCGCGGAAATCTCGTCCGAGCTTGCGCACCGCTACGGCCCGCATTTGGAGACGCACCCGAATTTCCCGCGCAAGACCAATGTGCAGTTTCTCCGTGTGCTCGACCGCGCGAATATCCAGATCGAAATCTGGGAACGCGGTGCGGGCTACACACTCGCCTCCGGCAGCAGCAGCAGCGCCAGCGCGGCCGTGGCGCACAAGCTAGGTCTCGTCGACCGGGACGTGACCGTCCATATGCCCGGCGGCCAGATCGGCATTGAGATCGGCGACGGCTTTGCGATCAGCATGACCGGCACCGTCAACAAGGTTGCCGAGGGCACGATGCACCCCGAGCTGTTTGCGGTGAAAATATGAAAAAAGCCGGGCCCATCGGGCCCGGCTTTCGCTCGAGAGAAGAACCGCAAAGGCCTTTGCCGTTATTTGGCCGGATTGGCACCCTTCACCTTGGTTTGGATGCTATAGAGGCTGGTGCGGGCGGCCATGATAAGAATGTCGTGGTTCTTGCCGCCAAAGGCCATGTTGGCGGGCTGCTCGGGGACGGGGATGAAGCCGACAAGCTTGCCGGTCTTGGTGTCCACAATGGCGACGCCCGAGCTGCCCGGGCCGCCGGGACCGCGACCGCCGCCCGGGCCCCCAGAGCCACGGCCGTCGTCGCCGCCACCACGGCCTCCGGGAGCGCCGCCGCCGACTCCGCCGCCGCCCAGCCCGCCCACTGCGAGGAACCGGAGCCGCTTCTTTGATCGATCCACGCGACGGCGCACAACGCGTGTACGAAGTCGCGGAGAGCGACGTAAACGTTGGTGGCGGGACCGCAAGTGGCAAGCGATCGTGGAGTTCCTCGAAG
>JBAXLL010000031.1:0-11290 GCA_037134835.1 Verrucomicrobiota bacterium | reverse complement strand
GTCTTGCCGACGCCGGTCGGTCCTACGAACATGAACGAGCCGATGGGCCGGCGCGGATCCTTGAGGTCGGCGCGCGAGCGGCGCAGCGCGCGGGCGATGGCCGAGGCGGCGACTTCCTGCCCGACGACGTGCGCGGTGATCTCCGTTTCCAGTAGGAGCAATTTCTCGCTGTCCTTCTTTTCCATCCGGGAGAGCGGAATGCCGGTCCAGTCGGCGACGACCTGCGTCATGAGCTCCTCGTCCACGACGACACGTTTCTCGTCGCGGGACTTTTTCCAGGCGGCAGTAGTTTCCTCCAGCCGAATGCGGAGTTGTTTCTCGTGGTCGCGGAACTTGGCTGCCTCCTCAAACCGCTGGGCGGCGATGGCGGCCTCCTTCTGCGCACAGACCTGCTCGATCTCCTTGCCGAACCCCTCGAGATCGGGCGGGCGGACGAGTGCGGCAATGCGGGCGCGCGAGCCGGCCTCGTCCATTACGTCGATCGCCTTGTCGGGCAGGAAACGGCCCGTAATGTAGCGGTCCGAGAGCTTGGCGGCGGCTTCTAGGGCGGAATCTGTAAAGGTCGCCTTGTGGTGATCCTCGTATTTCGAGCGAATGCCCTTGAGAATGGTGATGGTGTCCTCCACGGACGGCGGCTCGACCTTGACCGACTGAAAACGGCGGTCAAGGGCGGAGTCCTTTTCGATGTGCTTGCGGTATTCGGTGAGCGTGGTCGCGCCGACGCACTGGAGCTCGCCGCGGGCAAGCGCGGGCTTGAAGATGTTGGACGCGTCCATTGCGCCTTCGGCCGCGCCGGCCCCGACGATGGTGTGCATCTCGTCGATGAAAATGATGACGTTCTTCGAGCGGCGGATCTCGTCCATCACGGCCTTGATGCGCTCCTCAAACTGGCCGCGGTATTTCGTCCCGGCGACCATGAGGGCTAGGTCGAGGGTGATGACCCGGCGGTCGAGGAGAATCTCCGGGACGATGCCGCTGACGATCTCCTGCGCGAGGCCCTCGACGATGGCGGTCTTGCCAACGCCAGCCTCGCCGATGAGCACCGGGTTGTTCTTGGTGCGGCGGCAGAGAATCTGGACGACACGCCTGATCTCGGCCTGGCGGCCGACCACGGGATCGAGCCCGCCCTTGCGGGCGAGTTCGGTGAGGTCGCGGCCGAATGCTTTTAGCGCGGGTGTCTTGACTTCCTTCTTGTCGTCGGTCGCGCCGGCGGGGCGCTGCGGATTGCCAGCGCTGGCCGTCTGCTCATCCCCGCTCTCCCCGCTGCCCGTACCGCCAAACTGCGGATCGAGTTCCTTTAGGATTTCCTGCCGGACGCGCTCAATGTCCACGTCGAGCCCCTTCAGCACCTGGGCGGCCACACCCTCGCCCTCGCGCAGCAAGCCGAGCAACAGATGCTCGGTCCCGACATAAGAATGGCTCAGGGCCTTCGCCTCCCGGCCGGCAAGTGCGAGCACTTTTTTCACCCGCGGAGTGTAGGGAACGCCGCCTTGGACGCCACCCTCCGTGCCGGTGCCAACCTGCTTCTCGACCTCGGCGCGAACCTTCTCCAAATCAAGCCCCATCTTCTGAATGACACTGATGGCGACGCCCTGCCCGAGCTTGATCAGGCCAAGCAAGAGATGCTCGGTCCCGAGATAATTGTGGTGAAAGCGCTCGGCCTCCTTACGGGCGAGGGCAAGCACCTGCATAGCGCGGGGAGTGAAGTTGTTTTGTTGTCCGTCCATTTTTTGTGCGGTTCAGTTGCGACCGAGCACCATGAAGTCCGGTTTGGCGAAATTGGCAAACTCGGAACGCAGAACGCCCGCGCGGAGCACATCGCGCTGGCCGGGCTCGAACATCCCCTTGGCTGCGTGCTGGAGGTGGCCGGGCTGGCACTCGATGAGCAGCCGGTCAATCACCGCGCGCGCGATGGCCGGAAACACGCCAAGGTCAATGCCCAGACGAAGCAGCGAGAGGAGGTTCATCGCCTCGCTGGAGCTGAGCAGATGGCTGTGCTGCAGGATGCCGTAGGCGCGGCCGATTTTGTCGAGGAGCTTGTGGGCGTCGGTCTCGAGGAGCTTGGCGCGGGCGTTGAGCTCGTGCTCGTTGATGGTGTTGAGCACGCTGCCGAGGCGCTGGAGAATCTGCCCCTCGGTCTCGCCGAGCGTCGTCTGGTTGGAAATTTGGAAAATGCTGCCGCTGGCGTCGGAGCCCTCGCCGAAGAGCCCGCGCACCACCAGGCCGAGCTGGTTGACGGCGCGGACGACGCGCTCCATCTGGCCGGAAATGACCAGCGCGGGCAGGTGCATCATGGCCGAGGCGCGCATGCCGGTCCCGAGGTTGGTCGGACAGGCGGTGAGATAGCCGAGCGTCGGGGAGAAGGCGAAGTCGAGCCGCTCCTCCAGTTCGGAATCGAGGCCGTCAATCGCCGCCCAAGCCTTTTTCAATTGCAGGCCGGAACGCAGCACCTGCAGGCGGAGGTGATCCTCCTCGTTGATCATGACGGAGACGGTCTGCTCCTTGTTGATCACCACGCCGGCCTGGCCGGACGAGCCGCTCAGCTCGCGGGAAATGAGATGGCGCTCAACCAGCATCTGGCGGTCTAGCTCGGACAACTCGTCCACGACCGCACTGGCGGCGCGCTTCATCGGCGAGGCGTCCACGACCGCGGCCCGGCAGGCCTCAAGCACCTGGGCGCGTTGCGCGGCCTTGGCCCGGCCGGGGAATGGGCGGCCGTCGAGGTTGCGCGCCAGTCGGATGCGCGTCATCAGCACAATGGCGGTCTTACTGCTGGCGCTGTCCGTCAGCTCCGAAGGCACGGCGAGGAGGTCGGCGATTTTCATGCGTCAGCGTTTGGCAGGGCGGGACTCGGGCGCGATGGACTCGCGCACCTGATGGATCTCATCGCGGGCGCGGGCGGCATCTTCATAGCGCTCGCTCTTGATCGCCTCGTTCAGATCGAGTTCCAGCTTGGTCAGGCGGTCGTAGAGGGACTTCCGCTCCAGCGCCCGGCGGGGCACCTTCCCGGTGTGCGTGACACCCTTGTGCATATTTTCCAACAGGGGGGCGAGCAGGTCGGAAAAAGTCTCATAGCAGCGGGGGCAGCCGAAACGGCCGTGCTTTTTGAAATCGGCGGCGCTGGCGCCGCACTGCTCGCAGCGCAACCCGGCCGCAGATGGGCCGGGGTTGAGCGAAGCCTTCAGCAAAAGATCTGCCAGCGAAAAGCCGCTGGGATCCGTCACCCCCTTGGCCTGCGCACAGGTCTCGCAGAGGTCCATCTTGTGAACCTTGGCGTTCACGATCTGGGTGAGATGGACGGTCGCAGGTTGCTGGCAGAGGTCGCATTTGAGCGGGCTGGGCATGGGGAGAAGATCGGAAAAGTAGGCGAAAAATTAAGGTGAATAAGCGTGCACTATGCGAAGACCATGCACCCTGGCAAGCGCCCTGAAGAAATTCCCCAAGGCCAAATCTCCCCAAGGCCAAATCTCCCCAAGGCCAAATCTCCCCAAGGCCAAAGAAGCCAGATGGCAAAACGGGCCTAAATGCCGCCAAATATCGGCTGGGAAGTAACTGCTATGCTTTTAGACCTATGTTCGCCGATAATTTTTAAGTGCAGGGACAGGCACGGCGGCACGCTCAAATCCGGGTGCCCTCGGTGAGCACCCGGCGGGCGAAGGCGGCCCGCACGCGCGCCGTGATGGGACCCGGCCGGCCGGTGCCGATCTCGCGGCCGTCGAGCTTGACGACCGGAATGACCTCGGCCCCGGTGCCGGTGAGAAAACACTCGTCTGCACACCAGATGTCATAGCGCGTCAGGGCGACTTCACGGATCGGGACCCCGAGTTCTACCGCGAGGTCGAAGATCGCGCCTCGCGTGATGCCCTTGAGCGCACCATGCGAGGCGGACGGGGTGAACAACTCCCCTTTGTGAACGGTGAAGACGTTGTCCGCCGTACATTCGGCGACGTGGCCCTGATCATTGAGCATGATGGCCTCGAGCGCGCCGGCCTGCCGCGCCTCGATCTTGCCAAGGATGTTATTGAGATAATTGAGCGACTTGACCGTGGGTGGCAGCGCGGCCGGGCCGATCCGGCGCGTGGGCACGGTGACGATAGCGAGGCCGTTATCGTAATGTTCCTGCGGGTAGATGGAGATTTTGCCCGCGATGATGAACGTGGTCGGCTTGGCGCAGGACCAAGGCGCGAGGCCGAGGTCCCCCACGCCTCGCGTGACCACGAGGCGGATGTAGGCGTCGCGCAGCGCATTCACCCGGCAGGTCTCGCAGACGGCCGCGCGCAGTTCCGCCCGCGTCAACGGGAGGGCCAGGAGGATAGCCTTGGCCGAGTATTCCAGCCGCTCCAAATGCTCTTCAAGACGGAAGACGTTGCCCTGATACAGGCGGATGCCCTCGAAGACGCCATCGCCGTAAAGGAGGCCGTGGTCGAAGACGGAGACCTTGGCGTCGGCCTCTTCCACAAATTTGCCATCGAAAAAGATTTTCATTGCACCAGCGTAGGAAGTGCGCGGAGAGTTTGTCCAGCCTCACCAGAACTTTTTGTTTCTGCTGTTGCTTTTCCCAGTTTGGTCCCTTTCTTTTTTCCATGAAAACTCCATCCCCCCTCATGTCTAATACCACTCGGCGCCCGCAAGCGGGCTTCACCCTCATCGAACTGCTGACGGTCATCGCGATCATCGGCATCTTGGCGTCCATCATCATTCCGACGCTTGGCTCCGTCCAAGAAGGCGTAAAGCGCAGCGTCGAGGCCACCAAGCTCCGCAGCGTCGGCCAGGGTGCCATCTCCTATGCCGCCGCCAACGATGGCTTCATGCCTGATCCGAGCCCTAAAAGGGCTGAAAATGCTAAACTTAAAGGCGGCGACCCTTATCGTAACTGGATCGTTATTCTAGCCAAATCAGGCGACATGACCGACCCGACCGCATATTTTTCCAAAATTGACAAAAATTTCCCCGCCTCCCGCGATCTGCCTGCCAGCGTGCTCAACGCGACCAGGGACGGTGTGAATCCGGCTATGAATGTCGATTTGGCCTTTGAAGTCATCGGCGGGCTGCGCACCGGGGATGCGGCCACGACTCCCATTGCCTATACGCGTGGTCTAAAAAAGGACGGCACTTGGGATCCCAAAAAAGGCGTTTATGGTGATTGGGGCGGGCATATGGTCTTTCTGAATGGCAGCACCACCACTTTCCAAGGTGGAGTTAAGAATAAGCTGACGAGCACGAGAGATACACCAACCAGCGACGTCACGGAGACCGTCAAGCTGCGCACCAACGGTACCCAGGCATTTTATGGCCCCGGCCTCGGCTCTGCCAACATTGGCACTACTGCTGGAACTCCTGCATCAAAATGATCCGGGAATTGCGCCCTCAAACTACAGCCTGATCTTACGGCCCCGCCCAAACCGGCGGGGCTTTTTATTTACTTCCGCCACCATGTCGCACCGCTCAAGCTCCGCCGCCACATGAGCGCTCCGGCCCAGCAGCCCACCACCTACGTCATCGGTCACAAAAACCCCGATGCCGACTCCATCTGCTCGGCTATCGCCTACGCCGCCTACAAGGAAGCACGCGGGGAGCGCGGTCATATCGCCGCCCGCTGCGGCAACTCCAACGCCAGGATTGATGCCATCCTCGCCCGCTTTGGCCAGCCGCTGCCACTCTATCTCGGCGACGTGTCCCCGCGCGTGCGCGACCTGATGGTGAGCAACGTCATCGCGGTGGACACCGGGGCCACTTGCGCTGAGGCACTCGACCTGCTCGACCGGCACAATCTTCGTCTGCTCCCCGTCACTGGCCCCGGCGCCCACGTCGTCGGGACGGTCTCGCTCGCCCACCTGGGCGGCATTTTCATCCCCCGCGCCAGTGATCCACGCATCATGCGGCAGGTGCACACCTCGCTTGACCATATCGCCCGCGCGCTCACCGCCCGCGTGCTGCACGCCGGCGAGGCGGATGGTGTCGAGGAGCTCTATATCCGCCTCGGCACGATGGCCACGCGGTCGTTTTGGAAGGTCTCCGAACAGGAAAGCATTCCCGCCGGACGCTCGCTCATCATCGTTGGTGACCGCCGCGAGATCCAGCAGCGGGCCATTGAGCTCGGCGTCCGCGCGCTTATCATCACTAGCAACCTGCCGGTGGATGACGACATCGTCGCGCAGGCTCGCGCCCGCGGCACCGGCCTGCTCGTCAGCCCGCATGCCTCCGCCACGACGGCGTGGGTGGTGCGCGCCGCCGCGACCATCACGCGGGTGGTCGAGCCGCAGTTCGTTTCGGTCCATCCCGACACGCGTGTTGCCGATATCCGCCGCAAATTCCCCGCTCGGGACATGCAGACGCCCGCGTTCATGGTCTTGGATGACACCGGCGCGCTCGTGGGCGTGCTGTCGAAAGGCGACCTGCTCAAGCCCGCCACCACCCGCCTCGTGCTCGTGGACCATAACGAGCTCAGTCAGGCCGTCGCCGGTGCGGATCAGGTGAACGTGGTCGAGATCATTGACCATCACCGCCTCGGCTCGCTGCACACCCCGCAACCGATTTTGTTTATCAACGAACCCGTCGGGTCCACCTGCACCATCGTGGCCGACCTGTTCCGGCGGGAAAATCTTCTGCCCACTCCCGCAGTCGCCGGTCTGATGATGGCCGGCCTCATCTCCGACACGCTCCATCTGCAAAGCCCCACCGCGACGGGCAAGGACGCCTTTATCCTCGCCTGGCTGGGCAACATCGCGGGCGCGGATTCGCACCGGCTCGCCGAGGAAATTTTCAGCTCCGGTTCCGTCATCCTCGCCAGCCCGCCGGCGAAGGCCGTGCGTGCCGACTTCAAGCTCTACGACGAGGACGGCGTGTCTTTCGCCGTCTCGCAGGTCGAGGAGCTGGGTTTCGACAATTTTCACATCCACGCCCGCGCGCTGGCCGACGCCCTCGCCACCCTACGCGAGGACGAGCACCTGGCCTTCGCGGCGCTGCTCGTCACCGACATCAACACCCAGAACTCTCTGCTCCTGGTGAAAGGCGACCCCGTATTTCTCCAACGCATCACTCACCCGACCGTCGTCGAAAATGAAATTTACGATCTCCCCGGCGTCGTCTCGCGCAAAAAACAGCTCGTGCCCTACCTGACGAGTCTGCTCCGTGAAATCGCGGCCGACGGCCTCGTGCTCTCCACTTCGAGCCGCGGCGCCACGCCATTTTCCCGGAACTGAGGGGATGCCGCCGGCCTGACGGGCAAACAATCCTGCTCGTGCGCTCCACGGGACAGGCGGGGAACGGCCCGGCCGTTCAGACGGAAATCTTTCCGTCGGCGTAAACGATGCGGCCGGCCACGATGGTGGTTTTCACACAGCCGGTGAGCGTCAGGCCGTGCCAGGGGGAGTTGGCCGACTTGCTGAAACCGGCCTTGGCATCGTAGCGCCATTTTTCGTCGGGATCGAACAGGCACACGTCGGCGGCTGCTCCGGGAGCAAGCGTACCGGCGGGAAGTTTCAGGAGCTGCGCCGGCTTGCGCGTCATCAGGTCAACAACCATGGAGAGTTTGAATTTATTTTTTCGCCTCAGCACATCGAGTGAGACGGCGAGCGCGGTCTCGAGGCCGAGGACACCGTTGGGCGCATAGTCGAACTCGCGGTCCTTCTCGTCGGGTGTGTGCGGAGCGTGGTCGGTGGCGATGATGTCGAGCGTGCCGTCACGCAGGCCGGCGATGAGCGCCCGGCGGTCGGCCTCGGTGCGGAGCGGCGGGTTCATCTTGAAGTTGGTGTCGTAACCGGCGAGGGCGTCGTCAGTGAAAGCCAGATGGTGCGGCGTGGCCTCGGCAGTGACGCGCGCGCCGCGCGCCTTGGCCCGGCGGATGATGTCCACGGAAAAACGCGACGTAATGTGCTGGAGGTGGACATGCGCCCCGGTGCTCTCGGAGAGGATCACGTTGCGCGCGACGATGATGTCCTCGGCGGCGTGTGGCCAGCCGCGCAGGCCGAGACGGGTGGACATCGCGCCTTCGTTCATCACTGCGCCGACGGTCATCGAGGCGTCCTGACAGTGGTCCATGATCGGCAGGTCGAACATCTTCGCGTATTCGAGGGCGCGACGCATGAGCTCGTTGCTCTGCACGCAGTCACCGTCGTCCGTGATGGCGACGACCCCGGCGCGCTTGAGCGAGCCAATGGGCGCAAGAGCCCCGCCCTTCATGCCCACGGTGATGCAACCGGTAGGATAGACGTGGACGACCGCACCGCGCTTCGCGGCGTCGTTGATGAACTGAATAGTGCCGGCGTTGTCGGCCACCGGCGCGGTGTTGGGCATGCACACGACGCTGGTGAACCCACCGGCGGCGGCGGCGTGCGAGCCGGTGGCAATGGTCTCCTTGTGCGTCTGTCCCGGCTCGCGGAAATGGACGTGGATGTCCACGAGACCGGGACCGGCGACGAGGCCGCGCGCATCAATTTTATTCGCCCGCTTTTTATCCGCGGCGGAGAGCGAGGCGACGAGCTTGCCGTCGCGGATAAACAGGTCGCCGCGCGCGTCTCGCGCAGCGGCGGGATCAATGACACGGGCAGAGGCGATCCAGATTGCAGCCATGATGGTTGTTGAAGGGCCGTTTGGCGTGGGAGATGTTTATGGGGCGGCCGCCTCCGGCCTGCCCCCCGCACAGAGATGGAGCACGGCCATGCGCACGGCGATGCCGTTGGTCACCTGTTCGAGAATCACGCTGCGCGCGCCGTCGGCCAGTTCGCTGTCAATCTCGACGCCGCGGTTGATCGGGCCAGGGTGCATGATGATGGCCTTGGGGCTGAGCCATGAAGCGCGGGCACGGTTGAGGCCGAACATCCCCGTGTATTCACCCAGCGAGGGAAACATCGTGGTCGTTTGCCGCTCATGCTGGATGCGGAGCAGCATCACGACCTCGGCGTCGGCGAGCGCACCGCGGAGGTCGTGCGAAACCGTCACGCCCAGCGCCGTGAGCCAGGGCGGCACCAACGTGGCTGGACCGACCACGGTGACCGCCGCGCCGAGCTTGTTCAGCGCATGGATATTTGAACGCGCGACGCGGCTGAAGAGGATGTCCCCGAGAATGACGACCTTGCGTCCCTTCAGCGCGCCCAGGTGCTCCTGCATGGTGAATGTATCGAGGAGGCCTTGGGTGGGATGCTCGTGCGCGCCGTCGCCGGCGTTGATGATCGGGATGTCAAGGATGCGCGAGAGGTAAAGCGGCGAGCCGGCGGCGGCGTGACGGAGCACGATCATGTCGGCACCGAGTGCACGGATGTTTTCTGCCGTGTCACGCAGCGTCTCACCCTTGGTGGTGCTGCTGCTGGCAGCGTCGAATGAAATTACGTCGGCACTCAGGCGCTTCGCGGCCATTTCGAAGGCGAGCCGGGTGCGCGTACTGGGTTCAAGGAAAAGGTTGACGACCGTCTTGCCGGCCAGGGCGGAAACGCGCCGGCCACCTCGCCGGAGCTCTTGCTTAAACGCGGCGGCGGTCGCATGGATGTGTCGGATTTCGTCAAGCGAGAGCTCCTCGAGGGTGAGCAGATGGCGGCGGTTCCAAGGCATCGCGGCAACTAGTACCCCCCACTAGCGCGGGGGTAAAGAGCGAAATGGCACGGATGCAAGGTGCCGTCGCCAAATATCGACCAACCCGCGAGGCTGGCACCTAGCCGGCACTTCCAATACTACACTCTCCCTCGAACCGTACACCAGACAACTCCTCCGCCGCACAGGCTACGCCGACCAGCCCACCGCGCAGCACGCCCGGACCTGGACCCGATTTATCCACATAGACGAGGCGCTAAGCTGGCCCGGACAGGTCGCGTTCTCCGGCTTTTGTTCCGGTCGGTCGCGGTGGCCAGCTAGAGCCCGCGCCGGACGGCCCGCCGCTTGATTTTGGCCATTCTCGCTGACACGCTCCGCCCCCATCCTCCCTTTCGTCTTTTTTCCAATGATCACTTCTCCCTTCCTTGCATTTCTCATGGGCCGCTCGCCCATGGAACTCTTTGAACGCGGCGGGGTCATGATGTGGCCCATCCTGTTCGTCTCATTCGTCGCCCTCACCGTCGTCGTCGAGCGCGCGATTTTCCTGCTACGGGAAAAATCTAGCCGCGATCCCGACCTGGTTGAAAAGATGCTCGATCACGCCGGCCGCAACGACATCACCGCCGCCGTGCGTCTCGGCGAGTCGAGCCAGGACCTCGTCGCCCGCGTCCTCACCGATGCGCTCACGCATCGCGAGCACTCGCTCTCCGCCGCGCTGCTGCGCGCCGCCAACCGCGAGCTCACACGCTTCCATCAGGGTCTCGCGGTGCTCGACACCTGCATCACCGCCGCCCCGCTGCTGGGCCTCCTCGGCACCGTCACCGGCATGATGAACACCTTCGGCGCGCTGGGTGCCGGCGGCGACATCGCGGCCAATGCCGGCCAGATCACCGGCGGAGTCGGTGAAGCGCTGATCGCCACCATGTGCGGCCTCGCCATTGCGATCCTCTGCCTCTTCCCTTATAACGTCCTTAATACCCGCATTGAGGAGGTCCGGCATGATCTCGCCGACGCCGCTAGCGCCCTTGAGCTCATCGCCAAGAAAGCCACTGCGCCGTAAGCGGGGACCAGCGCCCAATCAGCTACCACCCGCACCTTTTAGGCCATCTCTCCCCCTCGATGTCAGCTCCTCAGGAAAGTTTCTCCGCTACGATCACCGCCCTGTCCTCCGCCGGGCCCCGCCGCCGGGCTCGGATCGAGATCATCCCGCTCATTGACGTTATTTTCTTTCTCCTCGCCACCTTCGTTCTCTTTACGCTCTCGCTCAACAAATCGGACGGCCTCAGCGTCGCCCTCCCCACGGCCGCCTCCGGCGAGCCGCGCGACCCCACCGGTGCCGCCACCATCACCCTCACGGCCGAGAACACGCTCGCATGGAACAAGGAGCCCGTCACGCATGAGCAGTTCATCGCCCGCTTGCAGGTTTACAAAAAAACAGCCGCCGATCCCCGGCTTATCATCAACGGCGACGCCGGCGCCTTGTCCTCGCAGGCCCGCTATGTGGTAGACGAAGTCCGCCGGGCCGGCTTCTCCAAAATTCTCATCGAGACGCGGGTCGTCACGGCCACACCGTGACGTCTGATCATCATTTGTCGCCGGTCGGCCATAAACCAACCTGTAATCCCACCCCTCCGCCTCCATGTCAGCCCATCCGCAAAAACTCTCCGCCACCGCCGCCCTCTTGGCCACCACCCCTCGCCGTCGCCCGCGGATCGAGATCATTCCGCTCATTGATGTTATCTTCTTTCTCCTCGCCACATTTGTC
>JBAXLL010000030.1:0-11375 GCA_037134835.1 Verrucomicrobiota bacterium | reverse complement strand
GTTCCGGCGAGGGCGGTGCCTCCATGATGCGCCGCGACTGGGGCGAGACGATTGACGACATCGGCCAGCTTTCCCCCGGAAATTATTGCGCCAACTTCCAGAAATGGGTGGGCAACTGGGAGGCCATGCCGGCCGACGCCAACATGCTCGTCGCCCTCATGGCCCCGCGCCCGCTGCTCATCACGGGTGGCACCGACGACCAGTGGTCCGATCCCGTCGGCGTGTTCTGGTCCGGCGTCTCCGGCGGCAAGGTTTACAAGCTGCTCGGCGCAGGAAACTTCCCGGCGGACAATCCGCCCGCGCCCAACACCTTTGTCGGCGACGGCGCGCTGGTGCACTACAACCACATCGGCGGCCACATCACCACGCCCGAGGAATCGGCCAAATACCTCGAGATGATCAAAAAACATTTCAAAGTCGTGCCCTTTGGCACGCATGCGCGCTGAACCGCGCCAATTCAAACAAGCCGTACGTCACCGCGTGGCCTGTTTTCTCGGTTGATCCGCTTTGGTTGCCGACTTTAGTCCCTTCTCCTCCTCATTCTTCCTCCCATGACTACCCGACTCCTTCTCGCCCTTGCGCTGGCCCTGCCCGCGCCCTTCGCCCTCGCCGCCGGTGGCAACGCCGCCCGCGGCGGTGCCGGCCCCGCCGCGCTGCCGACCATTGATAACCTCAAAACCGCGCTCACGCTCACCGACGCGCAGGTCGCCCAGATCACGCCGCTGCTCGACGCGGACGCCAAGGCGCAGCAAGGCGTCGCGCCGTTGCAGACCGCCGCCACCCAGGCCCGCACCGATGCGCAGACGAAGATTTCCGCCGTTCTCACCGAGGCGCAGCGTCCGTTGCTCGCGCAGGTTTTTGCCCCGGCCGCGGCGCGCGGGGCGGGTGGGGGCGGAGGAAACCCCGGCCCACAGGCGGGCACCGTGAGTCCTCTGCCAGATGCCGTCGAGGTCGAGTTCGCGCCCCCGCTGGACAAGGAGCAGGGCAACTTCAAGCACAAGCCCAAGACCACCTGGGCGGATGTGCCGGCCATTGAGGTGAAGGAAGGCATCCCCCGTGGCAAGCTCATCGCTTTTAGCGCTCCGCCCACGCTGGCAGCGGCTGCCGCCCCCGCCGTGGCCCCGGCGGCTGCTCCCGTCGCAGCGCCAGACGATGCCGCAGCGGGCGGACGGGGCGCTCGTGGCGGGCGCGGTGGTGGTGCTGGTGGTGGCCGTGCGTGCTGGGTCTATATTCCCGCCGGTTACAAGGAAGGCGATGTTCTGCCCTTCATGGTCGATCACGACGGCGGAGCCAACGCCGTCGTTCAGACGCAGCTCATTGCTGCCATGGACATCCTCATCGCCGAAAAGAAGATCCCTATGATGGGCGCCGTCTTCATCGCCCCCGTGAGCCGCTCCCAGGAATATGACACGGTCTCCGGCGTCTATGCCGACTACATTGAGAAGATCGTGTTTCCCCTCGCTGAAAAGACCGGCAGTGTGAAACTCTCGCAGGACCCCAACGCCCGCGGTTCCATCGGTCAAAGCTCTGGCGCACCGGCGGCATTGGGCATGGCGTGGTTCCACGAACCGGCCTTCACCCGCCTGATCATTTATTCCCCATCCGTGGTGCCGATCCAGAGGAGCGCAGCCTACTCCACCGGTGCCCAGGCCTATCCGGATACCCTCATCCCGAATTCACCCAAAAAGCCCCTTCGCATCTGGATGCAGGTTGGCTCCAACGACCTCAACAACCAGTATGGCAGCTGGCCGCAGCACAACAACGACATGGCCAACGCTCTGAAAGCCAAAGGATATGAATACCAGTTCATCTGGTCCGAAGGGGCCGGACACGTCGAACGTGGCGTGGAAAGGCAGACCATGCTGGAAGCTGTGGAATGGGTCTGGAAAACCTACAAGGCGAAGTGACCATGCGGAGTTCCGTCTTAAGGCGGGATAGGGGAAATCCGCGTAGCACCCGTCTACCATGACTACCCGACTGCTTCTCGCCCTTGCGCTGGCACTGCCCGCGCCCTTCGCCCTCGCCGCCGGCGGCAACGCCGCCCGCGGCGGTGCCGCCGGGGCGGGTGGCGCTCCCACCGCGCTGCCGACCATCGAAAATCTCAAAACCGCTCTGTCTCTCACGGATGCGCAGGTCGCGCAAATCACGCCCTTGCTCGACGCGATGAGCCAAGGCCAGCAGGCCTTGACCGCCGCGCAGACGGCCAACACCGACGCCCGCACAGCGGCCCTCACCGACATCAGCGTGGTGCTGACGGATGCCCAGAAGCCCTTATTCACGCAGGCCTTTCCCGCCGCTCCCGGCGGCGCACGGCGCGGTGGCGGCGGGGCGCAAGTCGCCGTGCCCGTCGGGACCGACAACTATGTGCCGGCGCCCGATTCCAAGCCGCAGGCCGGTGTCCCCAAGGGCACGATCACCCATGCCACCATTACGAGCCAAATTTACGATGGCCGCATGTTCAGCTATCATCTCTATGTTCCCGCGCAATATGACGGCACCAAGTCGGCCGCGGTCCTGGTCGGACAGGATGGCAGCAACTACATCCGTGACCCCGGAGCGTGGCATCTCGATGTGGTGTTCGACAACCTGATCGCCAAAAAAGAGATGCCGATCACCATTGGTATTTTCATCGACTTTAGCTCGCAAGCGGACCGCTCGATGGAATACGACACACTCGGCGACCGTTACGCACGCTTCGTGATTGAAGAGGTGCTGCCTGCGGTGTCGAAGAGCTACAAACTGACCAAGGATCCTGAGGGCCGCGCCATCATTGGCTTCGATTCGGGCGCGATCTGCGCCTTTACGGTTGCATGGGAACGGCCTGACCAGTTCCGCAAAGTTGTCAGCTGTTTTGGCAGTTTCACTGCCATCGGTTACAGGCCTGCGCGCGGTGGCCAGGCGGCGGTATCTGGCGGCGAGATTTATCCGACGCTCATCCGTACCACCCCCATCAAGCCGCTGACGATCTTCATCCAGGACGGATCCGACGACCTGAACAACCAATACGGCAGCTGGTACTTGGCCAACCAGCAGATGGTATCTGCGCTGGAATGGGCCAACGCCAATCCGCCGCGCGGTGGGCAGGCTGCGGTCCGTTACCGGGTGAACCATGCCTATGGCGACGGCGGTCACACCGCCAACCATGGCGCGTCCATCTTTCCCGACATCATGCGTTGGATGTGGCAGGGTTACGAAATGAAGGAATGAAGCTTTGCCCACGTCCCTGAAAATCGCCCCCGGCTGGATTTAATTCCCGTGCCATGAACACCCGTAGAGGTGGTCAGCCACGGATCCGAGCGTTACCCGGCCGACCTGTGCACGGCGAGGGTGAATTGCCCGTTGGCCAGCACTGTGGCCTGCAACCTCCGCCGTAGCGCGGGCAATCTGCCCGCGTTCCCTCGGCGTATCCGCGCTAAGCTTCAACACTCATTCTCATCTTCCCGTTTGCCTCGCACCTCCCGTCGTTACGTTTCGGTGAGTTGGGCTACGGAATGGGTCGTGGAGATCGCGGCTTGATCCGGCCCAAGTCGCTGGCAATCTTAAAGGCGGCGGGGCCGTTTCCGTTGCAAGGCCCCCATCGTGTTCCCCCATATTCATCCGTGCAACCAACCTGATTCCCATGCTCATCCACACCGTCTTTTTTTGGCTCCGCAAAGAGCTTACGCACGCGGAGCGCGCCACGTTCGCCGATGAGCTCCGACGGCTCACGCGCATCGCCTATCTGGACCAATGTCACGCCGGCCCTCCCGCCGCGCTGGAGAAGCGCCCAGTCGTGGACAACTCTTACGACTTTGGCCTCTCGGTCCGGTTCAAGACCCTCGCTGACCACGACTTTTACCAGGCCAAGTGCCCGGACCACGCGAGATTTGTTTCCACCTGCAAGGCGCTATGGGAGCGTGTCGTCGTTTACGACATCGCCCCTGGCGACTGAAGTCTGAAGCGGCACCTGAGCGCTATCCTTCGGACCGGGCAGTATCCCAAACGCCAGGCGCAGGAATTTATACCAACGTCTGCTGAGTTCTGGACTGAGGTAGGGCGAACCCTCCGGGTGAGCCGCGGTTCGGCGGGGACGCCTTGCCCTACCCACCGCATCATGATTCCAAAGTCTATTCGTTAAGAGACGTTGGTATTAGATCATTTTCTATCTTCTTGGCTGCCAGTGCTTTACCAGAAAGTTCCGCCCAAGAGTTGGGCAGCATGGAGTGGGGCCAGTCTCCGACTGGCCTCCGAAGGCCGGTCCCAGACCGGCGCTACTTCAACCACGCCGGATCCCCCCTCCAACCCTCCGTTGTAGCGGGCCACCTGCCCGCGCACCCTCGGTGCTTCCGCCCTTCCGCGATGGGCTTCCGTCTCCCGGCTCCTCCGCCCTTCCGCGACCTTCGTGTAAATATAACTCCGGTTCTCTCCAGCTTTCCCACTGCCCTCAAGCCGAGGCCGGCTTCTTGCGGAGGACGGCGAAGGCAATGAAGATCACGGTCAGGGCCGCGGGCAGGACCGCGACGTTGCCGAGGGCGTGCAAGCCGGCGGCAGCCTGGATGTCGGCCAAGGCATCTCCCGTGGGCGTCGTGCCGGCCGGAGTGCGGATGGCGATGCCATTGTCATACCACTTGCCGATGATAGGGAGGACGATGCTCACGCTCAACATGCCGGCGCCGCCGATGATGGCCATGCCGAGCGCACCGGTCTTGGGAAAGTTTTCTGCGACATAGCCGACCATCGTGGGCCAGAAGAAGCAGACGCCAAAGGCGAAGACCGTGGCCGCGACGAAGAGCATGTTGCCGCTGGTGTGGGCCATCGTATAGAGACCTACGGTCGAAAGGATGGCGCTCATAACAAGCATGCCGATGGGTGAAAGCTTGTGAACGAAGGGGCCGGCAAACATGCGGCCCACGGCCATCAGGCCCGTGATCCAGACGAGCACCAGAATGCCAGAGACGCCGGCGTGCGACAGGATGTTAGGAATCCAATTGCCCGACCCGAGCTCGGTCGCGGCGGTCAGCAGCATGCAGCCCACCATGAGGATGAAGCCTGGCGCCAAGCAGGCCGCGAACATCGAGCCGGTAGACTCGCCGCGCTGTACGCGCTCGGTCTGGGGCATCTGTTGGTTGCCGGTGAAGAACATGACGCCGTAGATGGCCGTCGGGACCAGCATGGTGGCGAACTGGGCCTTCCAGCCCAAATCCATCTTGGCGAAGGCGTAGGCCACTAGGCCACCGATCACGATGCCGCCGGGGAACCAGACATGGAAATGGTTGAGCTTGGTCGTCTGATCGTTGGGATAAAGCGTGGCGACGAGGGGATTGCAGGCCGCCTCGACCGATCCGTTCGCGATGCCGAAGATGAGCGTGCCGGTGAACAGGCTCCAAAAATCCCAGGCGAAGATTGTGAGCACAATGCCTGCAAGGTGACCGAAAAAGGCGATGCCGAGGATGCGCTTAAAGCCCAGGCTGTCCACGAACGGCCCTCCGAACATCATGGCGAGGGTAAAGCCCCAGAAGGCCGTGCCGCCGACCAACCCGACTTGTTCATTGCTGAGATGGAACTGGGTGCCCCATACGTCTGTGGCACCGCCGCGGAGGGCGAAACTCATGGCGGTGACGATGAGGGCGACGCGACTGGCCGTGAACAGGCGGGATGGATTCATGGGGAGTGTTATTGGGGTGGGATGAAAAGAATTAAACTAAGAAAGAACCGCACCCGAGTGGAAGATCGTCAATGACGATTTTTGGGGATTTGGGCAGGAGGAATCCAAGTCCTTTCGCAAAGAGCCTGCGATGGGCAACACGAACGGTACGGCGCGATGATGGTTAAAATAGAGAGTCATGGCTCGAACGCTAGGTACACCTTCGGACTTTATCGGTGTGACCTGGCAAACGTTGCCCTTGGCGTTGCGGGTCGTCCTTGAAGCCCGGCTTGACGGCATCGCCGACAAGACCCGTGATTGCGCCATGTCCGCTCACGTCAGCATCCGTGATTTGTCCAAGCGTTACGGCGCAGTGGCGGCGGTGCGTGGGGTGAGTCTCACCATCGCGAGAGGCGAAATTTTCGGTCTGCTCGGCCCGAACGGTGCAGGCAAGACCACCACGCTCGAGTGCCTCGTCGGTTTGCGCGAGCCCGATGCGGGCGAAATCTTCATCGGTGGCCTCGATCTGCGGCGGCAACCCGCGGCGGCGAAGGAAAAGATTGGCGTCGCACCGCAATCGCCCTCGTTGCCGGGCCGCATCACGCCACGCGAGGCTTTGCATCTGTTCGGCTCGTTCTATCGGCAGGCGGTCGGGCCGGGGCCGTTGCTCACGCGGTTTGATCTGACCGCCCAGGCCGACCGCCCCGTGGAAACGCTCTCGGGCGGACAGCGGCAACGGCTGTCGCTCGCACTGGCTTTTGTGAACCAGCCTGAGCTGGTGGTGTTGGACGAGCCCACCTCTGGGCTAGATCCGCAGGCCCGCCGGGAAATCCGGGACGAGATCGTGCGGATGAAGGGAGCGGGGCACACCGTGCTGTTGTCCACGCACGAGCTGGCCGAGGCCGAGCAGGTGTGCGATCGGATCGCCATCCTGGATCATGGCCGGGTCATCGCCACCGGTACACCGCGTGAACTGGTGGCGCAGGCGAAGGCGCCACAAACGGTCACGCTGGTGACGGCCCGGCGGCTTGATCCCACGCTCCTCGCCCGGCTGGCCGCAGGTGCGGCCGTGACGCTCGACGGCGACACAGCGCGTTGGGATACCACCGATGCGGCTGCCACCCTCGCCGGCCTGGCGGCCCTGCTGGCCGAGCACCACGTCGGGCTGGTGGACCTGCAGATGCGGCCGGCGTCGCTGGAGTCGGTCTTTCTCCGGCTCACCGCCGCGCGAACTTCGCCGGAGGGCCCTTTGTCATGAAAGGCATGGTCGCTCATCTGGCCGTTTCGTGGCGTTTGTATCTGCGCAACCGCATGGCCATGGCCTACGGTTATGTTTTCCCGCTAATGTTTCTCGCGGTATTCTGGGTCCTCTACCGGGACGAAGCGGTGCCATTGCGTCGGCATCTTGGGGAATTGTTCACAGTCACGATTCTCGGCGGCGCCTGTTTCGGCCTGCCGACGACGTTGGTGGGCGAACGCGAACAGGGCGTCTGGCGGCGTTATCGGCTGACCCCTGTGGCTTTGGGCGAGCTTATAGCGAGCACGATCGCCGCGCGGTTCGGCATCATCGTGAGCGCGGGCCTGTTGCAACTCGGCGTGGCCATCGCCGTCGGCATGACGATGCCGGCCCACCCGATGGCGCTGGCGGCGGCTTTCTCGGTTGCGACGCTGGCGTTCATTGGGCTCGGATTGCTGCTGGCGATGCTGGCGGACACGGTGCCTGCCGTGCAGGCGCTTGGGCAGTGCCTGTTTCTCCCCATGTTGGTGATCGGTGGCGTGGCCGTGCCCATCGCCAGCTTGCCGGACTGGGCGCAACGCCTCGCCAGCTTTTTTCCCGGTCGTTATGCCGTGGAGGCGATGCAGGCGGCGACGACCGGCAACGATCTGTCCGCGCTGCCGTTGCCACTGGCGGTGCTGGCTGTCACCGGTTTTGCCGCCGTCCTGGCGGCGATGAAACTGTTCCGTTGGGAGCACGGGCGGAGTTTCGCCACGCTGCGGGGCAAGGGCTGGCTGGCGCTCATCCTAGCCGTGTGGGTGGTTACGGGATTGCTGGCGGGGTTGCGCGAGCGGTCGGCTGCGGCTTTGGCGGCGGCGACCGCACCGCCCGTGGTGGTGGCAGACCCGCTCTCGCCGTGGAAACAACTGACGGCGAAAGACGTCGCCGGGCTGAGTTTCAAGGTGCCATCGGACTATGGTGTGGTCGCCCCCTTTGCCCCTGAAGATGAACTGCCCGATGAGGCGCTGCAGGCGCAGATGCAGCAATTGCGCGACCGTCTGCCCCAATGGGAACCGGGCCGGCTAAAGGTGGACGATCTCCAGCGCGTGCGCAACCTGTTGTGCGTAGCGGCGGTGGCCGACGCGGCGCAGGAACCCGCTGAGCGCTACATTCCCGGTGTAGTTTTGGCGCACCTGCAGACGATTTTTCCGAAGCCTCAGCTCATCCAGATGCTGGCCTGGATCGCGCTGCATCCTGACGACGGCGCGGTGGTGCAGGATGTCTCCGCGCTCGGCCTGACGCACGAGGTGGGCGGACCGGATTTGGTGCGCGATCGCATGTATTTTTACGCCCTCAAATGCATCATCCGCCTCACCGGTCGGCTGGCAGCGGATCCGGTGAGTCCGGCGGCCGCTCCGCCATGATCTGCTGTCAGGGATGGACCGAAATTTCCCGATTTCCAACCGCGACTTGCCCTAGATTGCCGGGCTGGACGCCGAACGGTTCAGCAGTGGGTTTGTCGGTGAGCAAAGCCGATTTTTCCATGCGTCGGTTAAGAACGCTCTAACAATGTTGACCGACTCTGGTATCAAACCCGGTCAGGTTGACCGGGCTACGTTCTGAGCCTCGGTGAGCCGCAGCTCGGCGGGCAGGTTTCGCCCTGCGTTTTGGCCACACAACATTATAGCTGAGCTATCCGGTCTCTATATCTTCCCCGCTCTACGCGCCCTGCTCCGTGTAGAAATGTTTGTTTCCAAGTTCGTGTTTTTCCAGTTCTGGCTCTGCGTCCTCTATGCTCAGTGGTTTAGTTTTTGGTCTCTGTAAGCTTCTTGATCGCGGCACAGCTGGATTCTCACCACGTCCAGCGCGCTGCCAGGCGCGCCATGCGGGGCTGGCCCAGGGTGACAATTCCATCGGGGCTGCGCCCCGTCTCGATCCGCAGGTCCAGGAGATTTTCGACGAGGAGACTGAGCTCGAAATGCGAACCCCAGCTCTTGGTGACTCCCAGGTCAACCGTGGTCATGGGTGCGAGCACCAGGGTGTTGTCATCGTCCTCAAACTGCTCGCTGGCATAGCGGAGGTTTGAAGTAAGCCGCCAGTCACTTCGGACCTGCCAGTCAATGCCCGTCGTGAAGGTCAGCCCGGGTGTTTGGGCGAGCCGCCGGCCCTCTAGGGTGGGCCGCACCGTGGCGCGTCGCACCCGCGCATCACTCAGCACACTGTCCGCATGCACCCGCAACGTGGGCAGCGGGCGCCACTCGCCGGCCAGTTCCACTCCTTCGACCGTGACCCGGTCGAGATTCATCCGCTGGCGGGAGGTGGGCGTCAGGGTGACATTGCTGACCGCGTCCTGGAGTTCGTCGGCAAAGGCCGTGGCGGTGAGACGGGCGCTCCCCTGGCTGAGCTCAAACCCCAGCTCCCCACCGGTGAGATGCTCCGGTTTCAGCGCCGGGTTCGCCTCGGTCGTCACGGCTCCCACCCGAAACGGCCGGTAGTATTCGTTGAGCGTGGGAACGCGGAAGGCCTGATACGCCGAGGCGCGAACCTTCAGGCCCGGCGCGGGCGACCAGACCAGCCCGAGCTGGGGGCTCAATTCGAAGCCGTGTTGCGGAACGTAGTGGTCATCCCGCGTGGTTGCCCCCGTGAGCGCATTGCTCTCATGGCGGTGACCATCGTCGTTCGACCAGGCATCCAGCCGGAGTCCGGCCGAGGCGCGCCACGCCTCCGACCAGGCGCGTTCGTGATTGAGAAAGGCCCCGGTGAAATATTGCTCACCGCCGGCCTCGCGCAGGCGGGTGAACTGGCCGGCCGAAAAGAAAAATTTCTCCCGGGTCTCGCCTTGCACCCAGCGCACATCGGCCCCGCCGGTCGTGGTGGACTGATCTCCCTGCGCCGCGACCGTGAACGACGCGCCGCTCGCAGCAGCTGGAACGGCGTATTGATCGTTGGCGGGGGTCTCGGCCGTGCGCGTGGCGTTGACGGAGCTGAAGAAACTGGCGAACGTTTCCTCTTGGACATAGGCCCCGGCGTTCCAGGTCATCCGGGGCGAAATGGCGCCGGCCAAAGACAGCGCCAGCTGGCCGGACTCGCTGGAATTTTTCTGCAGCACCGTTCCATTCCCCCGGTTTTCATGGAAAAACTGCCCGCTGACCTGCAATGAAGTCTGGTCGCCCAGTGACCGGCGCCAGCTCAGCCGGGCCGTCTGGTGCTCCGAATCGAGCGGCCGGTCCACCGGCCCCCGTTGGAGCGGACCAACGACATCGAAGCCATCAAATGCAAACGCGGACAGGCTGAGGCCCAACGAATCATGGCCGGCGGTTTCGGACGCATTGATCTCACCCGTCCGCAGGCCGAATTCTCCCGCCGCCGCAGACACCGATTGGACGCGGTCAGCGGGAGTGGCGCTGAACAATTGCACGACGCCGCTGAGCGCGGAGTTGCCCCAGACGCCGGAACCACCGCCACGCACGATTTCCACGCGATCAAGGGAACCCATGGGCACGGCACTCCAGGCGACCCACCCACCGAAGGGATCATTCAGGGGAATTCCGTCCAGCAACACGAGGGAGCGGCTGGCCCCGCTGGGACCCAGATTGCGCAGCGAGACTCCTTGGGCCGTGGGGTTGGCGATGAGCGAACTGCTCCGCCGAAAGAGCGAAAAGGCGGCGACGCCGCGCAACGTATCATCGAGCTTCAGGGAGGGAGAATTATGCAACTGGGTGAAGCCAAACACGTCAGTTGCCACGGGCAGTTCATCAGGTGCCTGGGGAGCCCGGGAAGCGGTGACAACGTAAGGTGGAAGCGCGACGCCCGGCTCGGACGCCACGCACACGAATCCCGGCAACAGCAGGGCAAGGCCAGCAACAAGGGGGTGAAGTTTCTTCATTTGTACAGCGACTGAGGGTAAGTGAAAGCGGACCAGTCTGGTGTGGGTCCGCAGTTTGGCGATCTTCATTTGAGCCCCCTGCACCGCCGGGTGCTACCGGAACTGATGTCAACCTGCGGCCCGGGCAGGCAAGCCGTCACAGATAAGTATGGGACGCCCCCGCCTTGTAGGGCGTCTGTCTTGCAGACGCCGTTCCGGAACTCCTGCGGTGTGGCACGGGCGTCCCACCCGTGGGCTTGGGTGGTCGCGAGCGCACGCTTCGCTTGCGCGACTGCCATCAGCTCCTTGCCTTACACCACCCGCGCCCAGAGCACCTTGAGGTAGCGGCTTTCGAGGCAGTTGGAGAAGACCGGGTGATCCGGGCCGGGGCCCGTGCGGTCGAAAAATTGCAGGCGGCGGTTCTGCCGGTGCGCGGCCTTGATGACATGCGCCTCAAAGTCCTCGAGTGAAAGCAGGCCCGAACATGAGCAGGTCACAAAGATGCCGCCGGGTTTGACGAGCGAAATGGCGAGCAGGTTCAGGTCTTCGTATTTCTGGCGGCCTTCCCAGTTGCCGGCCTCGTCGCGGGTAAAGATGAATTTCGGCGGATCGAGCACGACCACGTCCCACTTTTCCCCGTTCTGCTGCATCTGGCGCGCGTAGGCGAAGGC
>JBAXLL010000029.1:0-11496 GCA_037134835.1 Verrucomicrobiota bacterium | reverse complement strand
GCTCTAGGTAGTAATGAACACCCGCTCCCACCTTCGCTGACACTATGGACGCTGGGGTGTCGTTACACTTTTGGATAAATCTGCGGACCACATCTCTTCGATCAGATTGCGCAGGACTGGCTCGCCGCAAAAATGGCAATCGGGGCGTCGCTCAAGCCGACGCTGAGCACGCGCAAAAGGGTTCGTCCAAGGGTTGAGGCGCCACCCGTTATAAAGATCGCCATGCCCTCCGCGCTGCACGCGGCGAAAGAACTCCAGCGCCAGCATCGCACCGGCGAGCACCGATACGAAGGCGAATGGGGTCAGAACTTGGCGGCCCTCGGGCATCATCAGCTTGCTGGTCGAACAGAGCGCCTTGAAAAGGGTATCATAGCCGCGCAGCTCCCGGGTGCATCAGCACGCCGCCGGGCCTGCTGGCGGCCAGCTGGCCCAGGCGATGGGCCGGTCCAAAGCCAGCCTCTCGACCAAAATCCACCTCGCCTGCGATGCGCTGGGCTATCCTTTGGGCTTCATCCTGACTGGGGCCAACGTCTCGGACTTCGACCAATGCAAGCCGTTGCTCAAGGCCCACCTGCAGCCCAACGCTTTTGCCATCATGGACAAGGGCTAGGACAGCGACGCCATCCGTGCTTATGTGAACCAACTCGGCGGCGTCGCCGTCATAGCCGTGAACTCCAGCAGGTCGCAAAAACCCGCCTTTGACGAGCATCTCTATCGCGAGCGTCATCGCATCGAAAACCTCTTCGCCAGACTCAAGGCCTTCCGCCGCATCGCCACACGTTACGAAAAATTCCACGCCACCTTCGCCGCCATGCTCTCCCTCGCCTGTCTCCTCATCTGGATCAAATGCTGACCCCCAATTTGAAGACACACCCTAAACCGCTTGTCTCGGTTCAACTCCGGGCGAGGGCACCAGTGCGCGCGGGCCGGGCACGATGCGGGCTTGCGCTTCCGCACTTTACACGCAACCTCGCCGCCCTGGCCGCCGTCTTTCTGTTTATCCAATCTCCTCATGACTACCCAAACTACCGCCTCTGCTTCCTTCCGCAACGCGCACCGCGCGTTCACCCTTCTCGAAATTCTCGTCGTACTCGCCATCATCGGCATGCTCGTCGGCTTGGCCGTGGGCAATCTGGACAAGATCTTTGGCAACGCCAAGATTACCACCGCCAAAACTTTTGTGACCAGCAGCCTCAAACTGCCGCTCGCCAGTTACAAACTGGCCATGAACGATTATCCGTCCACCGCCGAAGGCCTCCTCGCCCTGGCGCAGGCTCCGGCCGGCAATCCCAACGTCGCCAGCTGGTCCGGCCCTTATATTGAGACCGCCGCGCTGAATGACCCGTGGGGCCGCCCCTATCAGTATGCCTATCCCAGCACCCATACTGCCACTGCCGGAACAGCCGCCGATGGCTCCGCCACCGTGATCGTCGCCAAGCCTTATGACATTTGGTCCTTTGGGCCGGATATGATTGATGGCACGGCCGACGACATCGGCAACTGGATGCAATAATCATAGGGCCGTGCTTTCGCCCTAATGTATGCCGTCCACCATGCCGTGTCCGCCCCGTTTTTCTCGCAGTGTCCTGCGGCGCCAGGCATTTACGCTGCTTGAGATCCTGCTGGTGCTCGCGCTCATGGGTCTCCTGACGAGTGTGCTCGTCGTCGGGGTGGATAGCATGCTCAACCCGCCGCCCGACTCCCCCACCCGGGCATTCTGGCATGCAGCCAATGCCGCCCGTCGCTACTCGCTGCAGGAGCGGACGGAAGTGAGGCTGAGCTTCGACAAGGACAACAGCCAGCTGCTGGCCGTCACGCTCAACGGCGTCAGCCTGCCCGCGATTCCGGCTCCCGCCGGCACCGACCTCGAGTTCATCTCCGGCCTCGTCAAGCCCACCGCCGCCACCAACGGCACCAATCGGCTGGTGGCCAATCTGTTTGGCAGCGTGCTCGGCGATGGCGACACCGTCCTGCCTTACGTCACGTTTTATCCCGACGGCACCTGCTCGCTGTTTCGCGTGCAGATCCAGACCGGCGTCAACAGCACCTTTGGGGCCTCCGCCACGGCGACCATCCAGGTGGATCCTTGGACCTGCGCGCCCATGCTGGCCTCCACGGCCACCGGCGCCGGCAATTGAATCATGCGTCGCGGTTTCACGATTCTCGAGGTGCTTGCGGCGCTGGTCATCTTCGCCGGTGCGGCCGTGTCGCTCACCACCGCCTACATCGGTGTACTCGACGCCTACGCCCATATCAAGACGACCATGCAGGCCGACGAAAATACGAAGCTCACCCGCTCCGCGCTGTTCAGCCAGCCCGACCCAGCCCTCGCCACGCAGGGGGACGAGTTTGATGTGACTGATTCCGGCGGCCAGAGCCGCCATATCGCGTGGACGGCCGACATTCAATACACCCAGGTGGCCGACTTGTTTGACGTGACGCTGACCACCGCCGTCACGCCGCAAGGGGGCCTCACCACCACTTCCAGCGAGACGATCCGCCTGCTGCGTCCGACGTGGTCGGACGCCTCCCAGCGCACGGCCTTACAAACTGACGCGCGCCAGAAAATCCGAGATCTCATCGCCGCCCGGCAGAATCCATGAAAAACCGCGGTTTCACGATGCTCGAGATCCTGGTCGCCACCGCCCTCACGGCGCTGGTGCTCATGGGCCTCAACACCTTGGTTTTCTCCATGGCCGAACTGTGGGGCAACGGAAGCCCGACGCGCAACTTCGACCTGCACGCGCGCGCTTTCACCACTTTCCTGGAGCAGGAATTCCGCACCGCCGCCCTGGCGGTGCCGGTCACCGCGACCACGAGCGGCACGACCGGTACCGCGACTGGCACCGCGGCTGGCAGCACCGCGGCCGGCGGACAGGCGGGCGCCACAGGCGGCTTCAGTTGGCAAGCCCCTTCGGGCAGCACCCCCGGCAGCAGCACCCAGCCCTTGCTCACCTTTACCTTGCCCGCCGGCAGCCGCCTTCTGCCTTGGCCGGCCCGCGCGCTGCCCGATGTCGTCTGCGCGCTGGAGGCCCGCGACGACGGCCTTTATTTGCTCTGGCACTCGGAGTATGAGACCAACTTCGTCACCGACCCGCCGCGCGAGACGCTGCTCACGCCGCTCGTCACCGCCCTCGCTTACGATTACTACGACGCGGACGCGAAACAGTGGACAACCACGACCGAACCGACCACCGATGGCAACAACCAGACGCTCCTCCCCGGCCGCATGCGTCTGACGTTCCAGTTTGAGACCCTGAAACAGGAGACGACGGTGATCATCCCTGCGCCCAACCAAGGCCTGCCACCTTTCTGATCATGCCCCGCCGCCAACAAAAGGGCTCCGTGCTGCTGATCGTGCTCGTCACGATCGTTTTTGCCACAACCGCGCTGATCGCGTTCATGGAGCGGGCGGACGATGACCTGATCATACCCATGCGCCATGCCGGCGCCAACCGCATGCGGGCCGAGGCCTACGCCGCGCTCGAGACCACCCTCGCCGTGCTCGTGGACTTCCGGGCCGCCAACAACAACGTCCTCCGCAGCCCCGCCGAAGGCTGGGACGACCCGCTCAACCTCGATTGGGTACAATATACCCCCGCCAGCCCCGACCGCACCGTCAAGGTCACCTTCGAGGACGAAAGCGGCAAGATGTCGCTCCCCACCGTCACCGCGCAAAATCTCACCGATTATTTCACGTTCTACGGGCTGTCTGCCGACGAAGTCTCGCTGCTCCGGGACTCGTTCCTTGTGTGGATGCAGCGCAACTACGTCCCCAGCGGAACTGGGGCGGTGGACCCGACCACCTACCAGCAGGAAGTCATCCCATTCACCCCCCCTGGTCGCGCCCTACGCTCTTGGGACGAACTTCGCTCGATCGACGGGGTGAGCGAATATTTCTTTGACGCCAACGGTGCCCTCACGCCCCTCGGCAAGCGTTTCACCTCCGCCTACTCGCTCTACAATTTCCCCACACCCAACGTCAACGGCGGCAAGCCCGACACCCTGGCCGTGCTCGGCAAGCTGGACGTGAGCGAGCAGCAGGCGGTGCTTGATGTTCTCAAATCCAGCGGTTCCGGCACTGGTATGGTCAAAACCCTCGGCTTCTTTAGCCAGCTGGGCGATGTCGCCACCGCGGCCAACACCGTCAATGCACTCACCGGGCTGGGGGTTAACATCACGGCCCTGCGAATCAATGTAACCGTGAAGGAGGGTTTGTCCGTCTTTACCCTCAGCACCGTCGTCACTTGGCCCACCAACGGAGCCACCCTTACACCCGCTCCCGCACCGCCCAGCCAAGCCACCGCCGCCAACAATACCACCCCTGTCACCACCGCTGCGCTGCAAACGCCTCAGCTCAACTACCCTTACACCATCTTGGATATCACCGAAAACGATCTCGACCCCGCCGACCAGCCGGCCCAAGCTCCTGAGCCTGACTCCGACTCGGACGCCATACCCCTCAGCCCCGACACCCCTTTCCTCTCGCCCAACCGCACATGACCACCGACTCCCTCGCCCAGCCTGGTTTCTTTGCCCGGCTCTTCGCTCCGCCCACCCGGCTCGCCGCCTTGCTGCCCGACGGACGTTTTTTTCTCCGTATTGTTGAGGTCGAGTCCGAGGGGGATGCCGCTTCCGTCGCCGAGCAGGTGGCCCTCGCCCTGGAGACCCTCGCCCCCTTTCCCCTCGCCCAGCTCTACCACGGCCACTACTGGCAGCCAGGCTCCACCCGCGCCCTCGTCTATGCCGTCTATCGCAAGCGTTTTCCGGCCGAAGAAACGGCCGCTTGGAGCGAAGCCCAGATCGTGCTTCCCGCCTTCACCTCCCTTTTGATTGATCCGCCGGCCGCCGGCACCACCCGCGTCCTGACGAGCCCCGACGCGGTCACCGTCTTCCACTGGGGCGATGATGCCCTCGTGCCCACGCACGCCCTCATCCACCCGTTTCCGCCCGAAGCCAGCGAGTCCGACCGCACCGCCGCCCGCGACCAGCTGCTCCGCAGTCTCGGCACCGAAAGCACCGTCGAAGACTGGGATTATCCCGTGCTGCGCCGCGTGACCGACGGCGGCGATGTCACTTTTGCCTCCGGTGGGCGTGAACTCCTCGTGCCCGCCGACCTCGCCGCCGCGCTCGACGTGCGCGACAACGAGGAAATCGCCGAACGCCGCAGCATCCAGCGGCGCGACATCCTGCTCTGGCGCGTCGCGCTCGGCATGGCCGCGCTCATCCTCCTCTGCGTCTGCGCCGAGGGCGCGCTCGGCTTTGGCCGCTCCAAGGTGGAAAAGCTCAAAGCCCTGATCGCCGCGAACAAACCCAAGCAAAGCGAACTCGAGAACATCGAACACAACACCAAGGATGCCGACACCGTGCTCTCGCGCCATCTCTACCCGCTCGAAATGCTCACCCTCGCCGTGAGCGGCGGGCGGCTGCCCAACACCGTGACGATCACCAACGTGCAAGCTCAGATTGACCCCAAGACGCTCAAGTCGGTGCTCACGCTCCGGGCCACCGCCACCACCGAGCAGGGTGGGATCCCCGCCGCCGAGGCGCAAAATTACGTCTCCGCACTGAAAAGCATGCCCGAACGCCCCGACGTCGTTTTTGCGGCCCTCGGCACTCAAGGCGGGGGGACGGGAAGGAGCCCCAACGCCGGCCAGCCGCAAACGAATTCCTATCAATTTCAGCTCACCATCACATTCAACAATCCGGTCCCGGCCGCCACTGAAACCCAAGTGGCCACGACCGCTTCCAGCCCCACGGTTGGCCGCCAACCTTAAACGTTCCTCTCGCTCTCCCATGAAAGCCTATTTTCTCTCTCGCCAGCTCCGCGAAAAACTCCTCATCATCGGCCTTGTCGCTGCCGGCCTTGCCGTTTGGGCAAATCATTTGTGGGCCGCCAACCGGGAGTACCGCGCGGACGACCTCAAACAGACCGCCACCCGTAAAATCCAGGAGGACGTGCTGAACCGAGCCGACGCCATCAACGCCGAACAGCGCGCGATTGTCACAAAGCTCGACCCTGCCAAGTCGATCCGTGACGAGACCTCCTTCGATATCGCCATTACGCAGCTGGCCCAACAAGTTCCCGGGGTCACGGCCCAGTCCGGCAAGGTCACCTTCGCCAGGGGCACGCAGATCGCCCTTCTCACAAAGGATGTCACATTTCGCGACCTCGATCCGAATATGGCTGAGCTCATTCCTCTCTACGTCAAGCTGATGGAAAAGGCCCCATACATCAACATCACGAAAACGTCCATCACGCTCAATAATAACAACGGCGGCGGACGTGGACAGCGTGGCACCGGCCCTAATGCGACGCCCGGCGGCGGCCCAAACAACTTTAATACTGGCCAGCCTGGAGCGGGGGTCCGTGGCGGCCGCGGGCAGAACACCCAGCCTGGCAGCATTGGTCCACTGGATGTTGCTACCGCCGCAACCAATCCCCGAGGAGTACGGGGCGGTCTCAACCCCACCCAGACGCTCCAACCGACCGGCCCGCGCCTGAACGTGACTTTCACGCTGACCGCGATTTCGATCGTCGCCCCCGGGACCAACCCTCCCCGGCCTGGCGGCACAGTGGCTCCCGCACCCCGCACCGGCGCGCCCGCCGCAGGTGCCAGAAGCGGCTGAACCGCGCACCCGAAACCCCAGCACCAGAAACCCGCCGCCCGGCGGGTTTCTTTTTGGGTGGCCAGCACGGCCGCGCCTGTTCTTGCCAAACCCCGCGCCCCCATCCAGCGTGGCCGGCATGACGACGACAGCGCATATTTGGAAATTCTTCCGTACCGGCGGCCTTGATCAAGTGACCCTCGCCACCGGTGCCGATCTCCTTGCGCTCGGCCAACTCGACCAAAAGCTCTGGGTCGCCCTGAGCTGCCCCGTCAAAGGGCTCGAGCTTGATTAGAAAACTCTCGCACTCATTGACACCGATGGCGACGGCCGCATCCGCATCCCTGAGTTACTCGCGGCGATCCAATGGGCCGCCGGCCATGTTAAGGATGCCGGCGAACTGCTCAAGGACTCAGGCTCGCTCCCGCTCGCTGCATTCAACGACACCACCCCAGAAGGCAGGACCGTCCTCGCCTCCGCCCGGCAAATCCTCGTCAATTTCGGCAGCAAGGCCGACACCATCTCGTTGGCCGACGCCTCGGACACCGCAAAAATTTTTGCCGGGACCAGGTTCAATGGTGACGGCGTCATCACTCCTGCCACCGCCTCCGAGCCCGCGCTGGCGCAGCTCGTCGCCGACATCATCGCCACCCAAGGCCCGGTCGCCGACCGCAGCGGCGCGCCGGGCGTCGATCAGGCACGCATTGACACGTTTTTTGCCGACTGTGCCGCCTATGCCGCGTGGAGCGCCGCCGGAATGACCGCCGAGGTCACACCACTCGGGACCGGCACCGCCGCCGCACTCGCCGCCGTGCAAGCCATCCGCGCCAAGGCCGACGACTTTTTCGCCCGCTGCCGCCTCCTCACTTTCGACGCCCGCGCCATCACGGCCGTCAATCGTCCCGAGGGCGAGTTTGCCGCGCTCGCCGCACACGACCTTTCTCCCGGCCTCGGCGAAATCGCGCATTTTCCGCTCGCCCACGCAGCGCCCGGCCGCGCGCTGCCACTCGCCGACGGCGTCAACCCCGCTTGGGCCGGTGCCACCGCCGCACTGCTCGCCCACGCCGTCACCCCGTTGTTTGGCGCGGGCCGGACCTCGCTCACCGCTGCCGACTGGGCCACACTCAATGCCAGGCTCGCACCCTACGAGACGTGGCTCGCCGGCAGGGCCGGCGCCAGCGTCGCTCCGCTCGGCCTTGGTCGCGTCCAGAGCATCCTCGCCGGCCAGGGCCGGGAGGGGCTCGCCGCCCTCGTCGCACAGGATGTCGCGCTCGCCCCGCAGGCCGCCGCCATCGCCAACCTTGAGAAGCTCCTCCGCCTCTCCCGCGACCTTCGCACGCTGCTGCACAATTTCATCAGCTTCGCGGACTTTTACTCCCGCGACCGCCTCGCCGTTTTCCAGGCCGGCACGCTCTACCTCGACAGCCGCAGCACCGAGTTTTGCCTTCGGGTTGACGGACCCAACCCGCTCGCGGCCATGAGCAAGGCCTACATCGCCTACTGCACCTGCACGCGCCCCGGACATGCGCCGATGCAGATCGCCGCCTGCCTTACACAAGGTGACGGCGACTACCTCTTCGTCGGCCGCCACGGCATTTTCTACGACCGCCAGGGCCGCGACTGGGATGCCGTCGTCACCAGCATCGTGGACAACCCCATCAGCATCCGGCAGGCATTTTTCGCGCCCTATAAAAAATTTGTCCGCATGATCGAGGAGCAGGTCGCCAAACGCGCCGCCGCCGCTGATGCAGACGCCAGCGCGAGGCTCAGCGACGCTGCCTCCCTCGCGGCCAACGCCGACAGGAATGCCGCGCCCAAGACCGGGAAAATTGACATCGGCACCGTCGCCGCCCTCGGCGTCGCCGTCGGCGCTATTGGCGGGGCGCTTGGCGCGGTGGTCACGGGCCTCGCCAAGCTCTCGCCCTTGCAGCTCCCGCTCGTGCTGCTCGGTGTCGTCGCGCTCATCTCCGGCCCTTCGATGCTCATCGCCTGGCTCAAGCTCCGCCAGCGCACGCTCGGCCCCCTCCTTGAGGCCAATGGGTGGGCCATCAACGGCCGCGTCAAGATCAACCTCCCCTTCGGCACCGCGCTCACCGACCTCGCCGTGCTGCCCGCCAATGCCCGCCGTTCACTCGAAGACCCCTACGAGGACAAGGCCGCCGCCAAACGCCGGCGGATGGTTCTGCTTGCTTTCTCGGCGCTCGTCATTGCGGCCGGCTGGGTGCGCTGGGACGCCGTTCAGCATGCCGACCCCGGCGGTCAACCGCGCTATTTCTGGCAGGATCGCACCGAGTCGGCCAAAAAATAACCTGGGGCATTTGGGCCGGACCGTTTCTCCGTCCCTACAATAGGCTCGCGCGTGAGGCGGCGGACGGCATCATCGCTAACGATGTTCCCGCGCCCGTCCCTGCTCCCGGAAAAAATCCTCGCCCGCGTGCTATGGCTGGCAAGGCTCGAGGGCCGCTCGGTGGTGCTGATCGCAGGATGCAGTGCGATGATCTCGATGGCTTCCGCCGATGGGCTAGGATCGGTGATCAGCTGGCTCGCGGTCGGGGCCGGTGCCATCACGTTGCACGGGGTGAAATTGCTCGCGCAACGCCGCCAGCCACGTGGCATGGACTGGCTGGTGCGCGGCGAGCTGGTCTTGCTCTGCGTCATTCTGGTCTATGTTGCGATTAAACTCGGTCGACTCGTCACCGGCGGAGTCAATGCCGAGGTCTCCTCTGAAATGCGCTCGCTGCTCGCCTCGATCGATCAATGGGGGCCGGAGCAACAGCGTCTCTATGTGCATACCTTCAAGCTCACCTATGGTCTGGTCGCCGCGCTCTCCCTGCTCTTTCAGGGCGGCTTGGCGTGGTACTACCATCGGAAACGTAGCGTCGTTGCCGAGGCCTTGGCCGCGACCCCGCCGGCCAAGAATTCGCTGCTCACATCCTGCCCGGCCTGCCGCCAGACTGTCTCCATCCAGGCACCGACCTGCCCGCATTGTGGCCACCCGCTCAACTGAGCGCCCAAGGTGAGATTCATGCTAATCGTTAGCCAAAATACCCCGGGGCACATCTGTCAGCCATACTCAAATTGTTTGTTTAAAAACCGACTTGTCGGCTTCCTTCTTTGAGGAGCTCAACCTTCAGGCCGCGAAAACTGCGATGTAACGGAGTTGCTCGTTGCACTCCGGAAAAGAGGCTGACTCGTAGGCGGGGGACTGTGGCCCCGGCTCACAATACCCGCCGCAGCGCATCCGTCCCGGCGTCCGTGACGACGGCATAGAGGTTGTCACCGTCGGCCCACGTCGCGGCGGCGAGCGCGCCCTGCGTGGCGAACGCCAGCTGCGGCACGGTAGCGGAAAAATCTCCGGCCCGTGCCGCATAAACGTGGTACCAAGCGCCATCGCGGTTGAAACAGAGTTCGAATACCGTGTGCCCGTCGGCGGTGATCGTGCGGCAGCCGCCCGCGCGCAGTTGCGCGAGGTCTAGGCCGGCGAGCACCGCCGGGACTTTACCCGCCCCGTCGGCCAGCCGGGTCTCCAGCTGGGCGACTCCGGTCTGATGCATCTGGTGGTCGTTGTGCGCCGCCGCTAGGTCGTGCAGGCCGACCGAGGCCAGCTCGGCGTGGGCGGAGCGGCGCAGCCAGATGAGCGAAAACACCAGCACGAGGCCCGCAGCGGCGGCGGCGAGCCGAAGCGGCTGCTGCCACCAAGCTCGACGCGGGCGACTGGCTCGCGCGCCGACGAGGATGGCATCGCGCAGGCCGGCGGGCGGCATGATCTCGGCAAGCTTGGCGGCCAGCGCGGTGTCCGTCTGCTGCTCGCGAGCCAACCATGCGGCCAGCGCGGGGTCCTGCCCCACTTGTACGAGTGCCTCCGCGAAAAGCGGGTCGGCCGTGTCGCGGCCGTCGGGCCGGAGGGCGCGCAGGAGAAATTTGGCGTCCATGGTTTTCATGAGGTTTTCTGCCGGCCCGAGGGGAAGGCGATGATCTGAGCGACCCCGCCCTGCTCGGCAAGCCGTGCCCGGAGCTGGGTTTTGCCGCGCGAGAGCCGCGACATAACGGTGCCGATCGGCACGTCGAGCGTCTCGGCAATTTGGGCGTAGGAAAGATCCTGCAGGTAAAACAGTGTGAGCGGCGCGCGGAAGACCTCGTCAATTTCCTGCATGGCTGAGAGCACAGTATCGCCGTCGAGTTTCTCCATCTGGTCGGAGGTCAGCTCATCGGCCACGTCCTTCTCGCCTGGCGGCAGATCTTCGAGCGCGGTGAGCCGCTGGCCGCGGCGGCGCGTGCGGAGAAACTCGCGGTAGAGCGTGGTGAAAAGCCACGTCTTCGCCTTTGAGAGGTCACGTAGCGCGCTACCCTTGGTGGCCCAGATGTAGAACGTCTGCTGTGTGAGGTCGCTCGCGTCGGAGGAGCTCCGCGCTAGGCTCAACGCAAAGCGGTAGAGCGCGGCGTAGTGCGTGTCCACGAGCTGGGTGAAAACCTCGTCCGGCATGGGTGTTGGAGTGGGAGCCGCCACAGGGCGGGTTATTCCCGGTATTACTGCGGCAGGCGAGCCGCAAGTGCGCGGAACGGGGCCAAGCGAACGCGGGGCGGTGCAAGCGGACCAGGGCCTGTCCCCGTGGCCCGACGAAATTCTTTGGCCGGCGCCCGGCCAGCCCGCCGCCCCTGTGTGAATCCGCTGGCGCGGGCGCGGGGGTTGTGCCTGACTCGGCCCATGAAAAATTTTTTCGTCTCCCTGCTCGGAACCTTGGTCGGGCTGGCACTCTTTTCGGCCGGTGTGTTGATCGTGGTGCTCGCGCTCATCAGTGCGGTGCTGTCGCAGACCGGCGGCACCAAGGCCGTAGCCATGGAGCGCGGCTCCTACCTCGTGTTCAACCTCAGCGCCAACATCAACGA
>JBAXLL010000028.1:0-11573 GCA_037134835.1 Verrucomicrobiota bacterium | reverse complement strand
GCACCTGGGCGAGGCACGCGCGGTCAATATATTGGATCATGGCCAGCGTCCCAGTAACACGCGTTATTGGGTCGTAGCTTTCGCCATTTCGCTGGCCATGATCCAATATATTGACCGCGCGTGCCTCGCCCAGGTGCAGCCGGAGATTATGGGTGACCTGAGCCTGTCCAACGAGCAATGGGGCTACATCAACTCGGCCTTCGCCCTAGCCTACGCGCTGTTTGAGATTCCCACCGGCTGGCTGGGAGACCGCATCGGAGCGCGCAAGGTGCTCACGCGCGTGGTGCTCTGGTGGTCGGTGTTTACCGCGGCGGTCGGCGCGGCCTGGAGCGCGGGCTCCCTGATGGTCATCCGCTTCCTATTCGGCGCGGGCGAGGCCGGCTGCTTCCCCAACCTGACGAAGGCGTTCAGCACGTGGCTGCCCCGAAACGAGCGCACGCGCATCCAGGGCGTAATGTGGATGGGCGCGCGCTGGGGCGGCGCGATGGCCCCGCTGTTGATCGTGCTGGTCATGGTGGTCATGCAACTAAACTGGCGATGGGCCTTCGTCGTGTTCGCGCTGCTGGGCGCGGCCTGGGCCGCAGTGTTCTGGTGGTGGTTCCGCGACAACCCGCAGGATCATCCCCGCGTCAACGCCGCCGAGCTCGAGCTGCTGCGCGAGAACCAGCAAAACGCCACCGGCCACGGCAATGTGCCGTGGCGCGTGCTGCTCTCGCGCCCGAGCGTCTGGCTGCTCTGGCTGCAGTATTTCTGCCTGAGTTACGGCTGGTATTTCTACATCACCTGGCTGCCCAAGTACTTGAAGGACCAGCGGAGCATGGACTTCAATTCCAACGCGGTGCTGAAATGGCTGGCGGACCATCTGGAGCGCTCGGCCGACGGGTCGCACGGCTGGTTCACGCATGCGCAGACCGGTAAAATTGTATCAGCGACGCTGGCGGGCATCCCGCTGTTCTGCGGCGGCATCGGCTGCTTGTTTTCGGGCTGGCTGATCAGCCGGCTGATCGCGAAAGGCGGCCGGCCACTGGTGGTGCGGCGGAGCTTCGGCGTAATCGGGTTGGCGGGTGCCGGCACGCTGCTACTGGCGTCGTTTTATGTGGCGGATCCGCTGTGGGCGATGCTGGCGATGGGCGCGGCTAGCTTTTTCAACGATCTCTCCATGCCGGGGAGCTGGGCCTCGTGCATGGACATTGGCGGCATATACGCCGGCACCGTCTCCGGCAGTATGAACATGATGGGCAACTTCGGTGGCGTCGTTTTTCCGGCGGCCGCCGGGCTGATCCTCGCGCATAGCGACCAAAACTGGTGGCTCGTGTTCGCCAGCGCCTCGGCGATCTACTTCGCTGGTGCGATCTGCTGGCTTTTCATTGATCCGGTCACGCCGCTGGAGGGGTCGAAACCGAACCCGGCGTCAGCCTGACCTTACGGCCCGCCCCGGTACTGGCCGTTGCAGGATGGGGACACTCCGCCCGCCTGCTCCGTCCCCATCCGCATGGCTGCCACCCTGTCCGCCCCACCCCGGCCCATGCCCGGCCAACAGCCCACGCGCGCTCGGCACCTCGTGCTCGGCTTCATGGTGCTGATGGCGATGATCACCTATCTTGACCGCGTGTGCATGTCGCAGACCGCACCGGAATTCCGGCGCGACCTCGGGATCGATGAGAAGCAAATGGGCTATGCGTTCTCCGCGTTCACGCTGACGTATGCGCTCTTTGAGATTCCCGCCGGCTGGGCGGGCGACCGCTTCGGGCCGCGCAGCGTGCTGATGAAGGTCGTTTCCCTGTGATCGGTGTTCACCGCCCTCACCGGCATGGTTTGGAACTTCGCGTCGCTCATCGTCTGCCGGCTGTGCTTTGGCGTGGGCGAGGCGGGCTGCTTTCCCAACGCCACAAAAATTTTCACCATCTGGCTGCCATCCTCCGAGCGGGTGCGCGCACAGGGTATCCTCTGGCTGGCCGCGCGCTGGGGCGGGGCGTTCATTCCGCTGCTGGTGGTCGCCGCCATCAATTTCGTGAGCTGGCGGTGGGCGTTTTGGGTGTTCGGCCTCGTCGGGTTGGTGTGGGCGTGGGCATTTTACCGATGGTTCCGTGATCGCCCGGGCGAACATCCGGCGGTCAACGCCGCCGAGCTGAGCCTGCTCGACGGAGCGGAGAGCAATGTGCCCGGCCATGCCGCGATCCCATGGGCCCGCCTGCTGGCGAGCCGCACCGTCTGGATGCTCTGGCTGCAATATTTCTGCCTTTCCTATGGCTGGTATTTTTACATCACCTGGCTACCAACCTACCTGCGCGAGGCGCGGCACATGAATTGGGGCAAAGGGGCGGTGCTGGCCGGGCTGCCGCTGTTCTTCGGCGGCATCGGTTGCTTTGCCGGTGGCTGGCTGGCCCGGCGAATCGCGGCAGGATCGGGTAACGTGCGCCGCGCCCGCCGCGTGGTGACGGGAGGGGGACTGTTCTGCGCGGGCCTGCTGCTCGTGGTGGCGTCGCAGCTGGGTGACCCGCTTCCGGGCATGGTCGCCTTCGGCTTCGCCAGCTTTGCCAATGACACCTCGCCATCGCCCCCTCCTGGGCCGCCTGTATGGACCTGGGTGGCCGTTATGCCGGCTCGCTCTCTGGCAGCATGAACATGATGGGCAACCTCGGCGGCGTGATCGCACCCATCGTGGTCGGCTACGTTCTCCAAGCCGGCAAGGCTACAAAGGATGCGCCGCCTTCTCTGGACAGCTGGATGGTGGCGTTTCTTGTATCCGCCGCAGTCTACGTCGTCGGAGCAGTGGCGTGGTTCCTCATCGATCCGGTCACGCCACTGGAAAAGCGAAACGAAAGCGCCGCCTGATGCGCTGATCCAGGTTGGCGGGGCCATCCACCGGCCGGCCAATTCAGAACAAATCGTCCTGCGCAAGCGCGGCACGCTTGCTCCCGTCGAGCGTGCTGAGGGCGAGCAGCTGCATCGTCGTAAGCCCCGCTAGTTGCGGCTCGCTGGCGAGCGCAGCCAGAAGCAACGCGCCCGCCAGCGCATCGTAGAGCGCGGCGTGGTAGTGGCGGCGCGCCGGCGGACAGTGCGCGGCGGCCAGCAGGTCGAGGCGGCCTTGCAGTCCGCAGGTGACGACCAGGTCGGCGAGCTTGGCCGACGGCAGCCCGGGCCAAAGCTGGGGGTAGAGCCGGCCGGTGTCGAGCCACGGTCCCCAGTCGGTCACACTCGCGCCCGGCCGGGCGAAATCGGGCGACGGGCGCGGGTAGGGCCAGACCAACTTCAAAAGCGAGTTTTCCGCCCCCGAAAAATGCGCCGCCAACGGCCCGGTCTCGCGCAGCCGGGCAAACTGCTCCCAGTCGTCGGCCAGCGGCGCATACGCGGCCAGTTCCTCCTCACGCAGCCCGTGCAACGCGTTGTCTTCCGGCCGGACCCGACCGCGCGCACAGCAGAGCCGGGTTTGCACGGCCACGATCTCCGCACGATGCAGCGTGACCACGCCGTATTCAAGCACGCCCGCCGCGAGGCTGCCCTCAAAGTCCACGAAATGGATGAGTTGCTCGGTCCAGGATTTGCCCACGGCAGAACGAAACACGCGGAAAAGGGGAAACGGAAACTTTTTTCCGTGTATTCTCTGGCTTTCGCGGCCAATACTCGGCCGGTGGACCTCACGCGCTACCGTACGTTCATGGGGGAGCTCGCTCAACAAAGCGGCGAGTTCATCCGGCCGTATTTCGGCACACCCGGCCTCGCCGTCGAGACCAAGGCCGACCAGACGCCCGTGACCGCCGCCGACCGGGGTGCGGAAGAACTGCTGCGCGCACTCATCGCCAAAAGATATCCAGCCCACGGGGTGATCGGCGAGGAGTTCGGCGAGGACCGGCCCGGCGCGGAGTTCGTATGGATGCTCGACCCGATTGACGGCACCAAGTCATTTGTCGCCGGCGTGCCGCTCTGGGGCACTCTCATCGCACTGCTGCATGGCGGCCAGCCGGTGCTAGGGACGATCCACCTGCCGGCGCTCGGCCAGCTCATGCTCGGCGACGGCACCACGACCACGCTCAACGGCCGGCCAACCCGCGTCCGGCCGTGCACGCGGGTCGAGGATGCGACCTTGCTGACCAGCGACCCGCTCAATCCGGCGATTTATCAGGACGGCCCCGCCTTCGCCGCGTTCTCACGCCGCGCCCGGCTCGTACGGACATGGGGCGACTGCTATGGGTATTTCCTGCTGGCGAGCGGCCGGGCCGATGTCATGTGCGATCCCGTGCTAAGCCCTTGGGATCTTGCCGCGCTCGTCCCTGTTGTGCACGGTGCGGGCGGAGTCATCACCGACTGGCAGGGTAGTGCGCCATGGCCCGCACCGTCGGCCCTAGCCGCCACGTCACCGTCATTGCACGCCGAGGCGATCGCGGCGCTGAATCCGACGGACAAAGGCAGGGACAGGTAGTAGTACAGTTTGGTGAATCAACGGAGGGCCAGTTTCGGAACGGCGTCTGCCTTTCGACGGGCTAAAGGCCGTGAGCTTGTCGAACCGGCAAGACAGACGCCCTGCGCCCCCCCCCGACAAACCAAACTATACCAATAACCAAGGACCGGCCGGCTTGACTTTGCGCCTGTGTGTTTGTGCGCTAGGCGCATGAAAAGAATCCTCCTGCCCCTGGTTTCTCTGGTTGGAGCTGCCTTGGTTTTGGCGGCGGCAGCACCGGCTCATATTTGGACCGATGTCAATGGCCAGACATTCTCGGGTGAACTGGTAAGTTCCAATCAGGCGGAGGTCAGCATTCGCGCTGCCAACGGCACCGTCTCCCGTTACGCCCGCTCATTACTCTCAGCCAAGGATCTCGCGTATGCGGATCAGGCTGGGGGTGCCATACCCATCGACGTCAAGCTGGATGTCAGCCGGGTCAAATTCAATGCTTCCGATGATAATTCCCATGAGGGGCAGACCATCACAACCGAGGCATGGGGATATGATATTGCACTGACCAGCAAAACGATGCGTGCGGCCTCCAATCTGCGGGTTGAATACCAGCTCTACGTGCGCCAGGCGAAGCTGGGAGAAATCATATCGTCGCAACCCTTGCTGAATCGCCCTGGATCAAAAACCATCGGCAAACTTGATGCGGGTGGAAAAATCAGCTTCAAAAGCGACCCAGTTACCACCAGATTGGTCAAACTGAAACAAGGCTATTATTGGACGGAAACCGGCCACAGCGAATCGGTGAACGACAAGCTGGAAGGCATCTGGGTGAGAGTCTTCCAAGGCCAGACCATGATCGCCGAGTTTACGACGAACGACACCTTCAAAAAAGCTGGCTGGCCGGTGGAACTCAAAGCTGCGGCGGCCGGCAAATAACTGCGGGCCGCTCAATTTATTTTGCCGCAGGGGCCAGCTTGGCTGCCGCCAGCTCGGCGGCATGATCTTTCGCAAGTTGTTGCGCGCGACTGGTCGCAGCCATAATCCGCGGCAGCATCGCCGCCTGCGAACGGGCGGCGACCTCGGGGGCTTTGTCGGCCATCGCCTGACCGGCCGGCGAAGCGTAAAAATTCGCGATCGCTCGCAGCTCTTCCTTGGAGTAGACCTCGCTATAGGCGCGGGCGAGGTCTCCGCGCATTGCCTCGGTGGTCAACCCGGCCATCACGGTTTCCATGAGCTTCGCATGAAACGCACGCTCCTCATCCGACGTTTCGCCGCCGGCCGGCGCCGCAAGCTGCTTCACCACGTTGGACATGCTTTCCTGCTGGGCTTTCAACGTGCGCCCGATCATCTGGTCAAACTTCATCTTGTTCAGCACCTCCTCGGCGTCGGCCAGCGTCGCGCGGGTGCTTTCGGTCATCGGGACAGCGGGACCGCTGCTCACGGTTATACCGACCGCGCTGGAGGAGAGGCGGACCGAGACCCTACGCCCGTCCTTGGCGAGCACCAGCGTGTCGTCGGTCGCGCGGTAGTCGCTCAATGTCCAGCCGGCAAAGCTCTCACCCACCGTGACCCACGCCGTTTCTGAGCCGCCCGGCACGGCGAGAGCAAAACGTGAGGCCCCGCCTGCCGCCACGATGCCGCGCAGCTCGATCTGCGGAGCCTCGTCGGCGGCCAACGCGGCGCAAGCGGTGAGAAAAAACAGGACCGGGAGGACGCGGGAGAATTTCATGAAGAGACAAGGTGGCTGCATAGGTGACGGGCCAGAAGCACGGCGGTTACACGCAGTCTCCGGCAGAAATGGCGAGGGCAGAATGAGGGGCGTAGGGTGCAAGACACACGCCCTGCCTTCCGGGCAGGAGGGGACGAAAGCGCCCCATCACTATACAGAGCGACGAGGCGCGGGGTGAGGACGACCCCGCCCATGTCCCGGGCGGCGGGCGGGGGTGCCCGCGCTCCCATCGGGCATGGCTGCCCCAGCGGCACCTCGAACTTGAATCTTGTCACGGCCCGCCAGGCCGCGAATCCTAACGGCCCCATGGTCATCAAACCCAAGGTTCGCGGTTTCGTCTGCGTCACCGCCCACCCCGGCGGCTGCGCCGCCCACGTGCAGGAGCAGATCACTCACGTCCGCGCCAGCGGGCCGATCAAGGACGGCCCGCGGAAGGTGCTCGTCCTCGGTTCGTCCACTGGCTATGGCTTGGCTTCGCGCATCGCTGCCGCGTTCGGTTCCGGCGCGGCGACGGCCGGCGTGTTTTTCGAGCGCCCATCCGAGGATGGCCGTCTCGCCACGCCGGGCTGGTACAACACCATCGCCTTTACCGCAGCCGCCCGCGCCGCTGGCATCTATGCGCGCAATTTCAACGGCGACGCCTTCTCCACCGCAATGAAACAGGAGGTGGTCGCCGCGCTCAAGACCGACCTCGGTCAGGTTGACCTCGTCGTCTATTCGCTGGCCTCACCCCGCCGGACCCACCCAAACACCGGGGCCGTCCACAAGTCCGTGCTCAAGCCAGTCGGTGCGCCCTACATGAACAAAACCGTGGATACCGACAAAGGCATCGTCAGCGACATCACTATTGAGCCCGCGACCGACGCCGAGATCGCCGACACCACTGCCGTCATGGGCGGAGAGGACTGGGAGCTGTGGATGGACGCACTTGAGCAAGGGGGAGTGCTCGCCCCCGGCGCGACTGCGGTGGCCTACTCCTACATCGGACCGGAAGTTACGTGGCCCATCTACAAAAACGGCACCATCGGGCTCGCCAAAAATGACCTTGAACGGGCGGCAAAACGCCTTGACGCCCGGCTCAAGGCTCACGGCTATGGCCGCGCGTTCATCTCGGTCAACAAGGCGCTCGTCACCCAGGCCAGCAGCGCGATCCCCGTCGTGCCGCTCTATATTTCCATTCTCTACAAAATCATGAAGGCACGGGGCACACACGAAGGCTGCATCGCGCAAATGCGCCGCCTCTTTGCCACCCAGATGTACAATGGTAATCCCCTTAATTTCGACGAGGGCGGCCGCGTGCGGCTCGACGACTGGGAGATGCGCCCGGAGGTGCAGGCCGAGGTCGTTAAAATCTGGCCGCAAGTCACCACAGACAATCTCGCCGCACTCACAGACATCGCCGGCTACCGCGCGGAGTTCCTAAAATTATTCGGCTTCGGGCTGCCGGACATCGACTACGAGGCAGAGGTCGAGCCGCACATGGCAATGCTATAGGTCTGGAGGACTAAAGCAGATCGCGGAAACGCGGAAGGGCGCAGGGAGCGCGGGCAGGTTGCCCGCGCTACGTCCGCGCCTCACCGAGGACGGTTCGCCCTACGCTCATGGACGTGCCGACCATCGCCAGACAATGCGAGCCATAGAAAAAACAGGGGAGAGCTTGAACCGTGCCGGCCGGTTTGGCGTTGCACTGTCAGTGCGGCGCGGCTGGCGTCTGGCCATGCCCGCCCCGGACACTCTTGATGCGCCCGGCTCCGTGTCGCCCAACGGTCGCGACCCGACGTCTCCACCGGCCCAAGTCCAATTTGCGCTGCGGTTCACAGCGGCGGCGGCACATGCCGTTTTCGTCGCGACGTTGATGCAGGATTACTGGGGCGGCCACTGGTGGAACAGTGATTTAGCCACACTGGGACCCTGGCTGGCGGAGCTCACCGCGGCCGCGCGGGACAGTCTGCTTTTTTTCGCCGAGGGGCTGCGCAACCTGGCCCCGTGGGCAGTGGTCGAGGCACTCACGGTGGCGCTCGTGTTTGGGGTGCCCTTCCAGTTTCTCATGCGGTTGTGCGCGGCGGCGGGACTGACGGTCTTTGCGGCGCAGGCGGTGGCGTATTACGAGCCCGGACGCCCCACGTTACTGCTGCTTGTCGTAACCGAGGTTATCACCGTGCTGCTCGTGCTCGTCGCCCGCCCAGCCGGACGGCAGGACTGGCGGCCTGCCTCGGCGTTCTTTACCGTCGGCGCGACATTTTATTTTCTCGCCCTCAGCTTCGCCCCACCGGAACGGGTGATCATCTCCGAGCGAACCGGCCTGCTGATCGAAAGCACGGGGATCCTCTGGGCGATCTTGGCCAAGCTCTCGCTCGGCCGCTCGTTCGGCCTGCTGCCGGCAGACCGGGGCATCGTCACGCGGGGGGCTTACCGTTTGGTGCGCCACCCGGTCTATCTTGGCTATTTTATCTACCATCTGGGCTACCTGCTCACGAATCTCGGCCCGCGCAACGTGATCGTGTTCGCACTGCTCTACACCTTTCAGGTCATACGTGTGATCCGCGAGGAAGGGCTGTTGCGGGCCAATCCGGAGTATCAGGCCTATTGCCGGAAGGTACGGTGGCGGTTGGTGCCGGGCATTTTTTGAGAAACTGATGTGACATGAGTGTTTCCACTGTACTCGGTTGCGGCAGGCGAAGAAATCGTGCTGTCCTACAGCCAGCCCTCAGAGGGGTGGTTCCAAGGTTGCACGCCAAGCACGCAGCTCATCACCATCGATCCGGCCGTCGCCGTTCAGGTCCCATTTCAGCGCCTCGGCCACCTTGGCCGGCTCGGTGGTCTGCATGGCCTGAATTTCGTCGGTCTCCAATACGCCATTTCGGTTGCGCTCGTAAGTGTTCATCATTTGAGCCCAGTCGCGCGTAGTTTTGATCTGCGGCCCGGGCGGCGTTTCGGCCTGGCGTTGCAGCTCTACCACCGCCGCCGCCACTGCCTGAAGCACCGCCGGATCAACCGCAGGCGGTGTGACCATCTCTGCGGACGCGGCCACCGGCGACTCAGCTTCTGCCGCCGTCTCAGTCGTGAGCGAAGGTGGTGTCGCATCTGGCACGGCAGCGGCCTTCTCCGCAGGCCGAAACTTTGCCCACCACAAACTCATTACTACGAGCAGGCAGAGGACGATGAGCGCGCTGGCAATCCGTTTGGAACTCATGGGCGAGGGGCACGGCCAACATGATTCTTCTCCACGCCGCGCCAAGGCAAATACTTACCCCTGATACTCGAAACCCGGAACAGTGAGCGACTGGGCGTTGTGCTGCGGGCCGAGCTTCAGGATGAACGGCGCGGCGCCCTTCGCCCACGCCTCGGCCTTGGGGTAGCTGGCCGCACCGTCGGCCCAGCACTGGCGCAGCATCGCGGTGTCAATCACGCCTGGGTTGAGCGGCACGGCGGCCATGCCGGCGGGCAATTCCCCGGCGAGCGCCTTCGTCAGCCCCTCGATGGCCCATTTCGTCGCACAATAGGGTGCCACCTCCGGTGAGACGCTGCGGCCCCAGCCCGAGGAAAGATTCACGATCACGCCACGTTTCGCCGCGACCATCGCTGGCACGAACTCACGGATGACGTTGGCCACGCCTTTCACGTTCACATCCACCAGCCGCGCAAACTCGTCGGCGGAAACCTTCCAGAGCGGCGCAGGCGTGTTCATGATCCCGGCGTTGTTGACGAGCAGGTCCGGGGCCTCGCCGGGACCGAGCGCCTTGGCGGCCCAGATGCCGACCTTGGTCGGATTGGCGACATCCACGACCTCAAAACTGTGCGGCGGGCCGTGGGCAAGGCGCAGGTCCATGATGCCGTCCGCGCCGCGCCCGCAGCCGGCGACGGTGTGGCCGAGCCGGACAAACTCCTCCGCCAACGCGCGCCCCAGCCCGCGCGTGACCCCGGTGATGACAATTTTCATGGGGTGAACAGTAGCGGGTAGCGAGTAGCGGGTAGCGAGTAGAAAATACCCGCGTGCCAATGGGCCGAACGCTCCGTCCATGCTCAACTACCGGCCACCCACTGCTCGCTACGCGGTGCCGCTCTAGCGGCTCTGCAAATTGAGCTTGTTCAGCCCCGCCTTGCGGCAGGCATCAATCGCGAAGGCCAGCCGTTGCACGGACGCATTTTGGTCGGCGCGTATGAGCACAGGGATGTCTTTGTCCACATCGCGCACTTGGGCGAGCAGCGCGGCGAGTTGCTCGTCCGTAGCGGCCTTGCCGTTGAATGAGAGCGCGCCGTCCTTGGCGATGGCGACCGTCACCGGACCGGTGAACTCGTTTTTTCCGGCCGTCTCGATCTTGGGCAGACTGATGTTCAGTGCCGGCACGGGCTTCACCCGAAACTGCATCGTCACAAACGCGAAGAATACCAGCATCACGAGCACATCAATCAGCGGCACGAGATTCAGTTCGGTGCGGCGGCGGCGGCGTTGGTAAAGCGCGCTCATGGTTTCCGTGCGACGATGCGCTCCAGCAGCACGTCAAGCTGCGCCGCGTAGAATTCGATGCGCCGCTGGAAAAACCCGCCGCCCACCAACGCCGGCACCGCGATCAGCAGGCCGAGCAGCGTGGCCGAAAGTGCGAGCGACACTCCGCTCGTGAACTTCGCCGGATCCGGCAGCCCACCCGCGCCGGACACGCTCGAAAAAACACGGATCAGACTCCATACCGTGCCGGTCAGCCCGATCAGCGGCGCACCCGCATAGATCACATCGAGGTAGGAGATGCCGCGCTCCAGCCGCGACAGCTCCAGCCGCGCAAACGCCCGCACCGCCTCGTTGTCGCCCGGATGCTCCCCGGCAAATGCCACAATACGCGCGAGGGCAGAGCGTTTCCCGCCGCTCGCCGGCTGCCCGGCGACGATGGCGTCCACGAGATCGTCGGGCAGCACGGCGGCGCGGCGCAACGCGTAGGCGCGCTCGCACAGGATGAAGACGAGGACGACCGAGCAGAGCCCCAACGGATAGATGAGGACGTCGGCCCCCTTGATGATGTCAATTTCGGCGGAAAGCATGGATTGGACGCAGGGTGAGACTCCGCGCCCGACGAAAGGTTCAGGAAACTTCCACTTGCGGCGAGCCTGCATTTTTGAGCGGCCCCGACCGGTGATCAAGTCAAGGCCGGTCTACCCGAAAATCCCGGCGCAAGGCCGACGCTACCTCGGGCCCGCCGGGGCCGCCGCCCGGCCCCCAATAAGTTCACGGAGCACCCCCCACGCTTTCCTCAGCCCGGCAGGTTGGACGCCTCCGGGAAATTCACAAAGTCGCGCCAGTTCGGCCTCATGTCCGCGATAGCGCGGCGGCAGCAGGAAAAAAGTCCCCCCGCCCTCGGCCACCACGGTCGAGAAACACAACCCCTGCCCCACCGCCAGCCGCGCTGCCACGGTCACCGTCGCCGTTTTTCGGGCCAGCACCAGCCACGGCCGGTAGAC
>JBAXLL010000027.1:0-11685 GCA_037134835.1 Verrucomicrobiota bacterium | reverse complement strand
CAAGGTGATGATTCAACCACCAACGAGCGCAAAATATTTCCCCAAAGGACCACCAAACTCTGGAAATACCTGTCATGGCTACTTGGGGCCGTGTGGCTCTTATTGGAGTTCAAAAAGAAGTAGAGTAGCTGACTGCCGGATGGTTTAGGGTGTGTCCAGCTTGTTGGGGTGAATGAATTACTGCGTGCCAGCCCTGCCGCAGCAAGGGCAGCCGGACAGCGCCCGCCTTACTGCGGTAGCCAGCGTTCGAGGCAGTTGTGGAGCTCGGACTGGCGGACGGGCTTGGCGAGGAAATCATTCATCCCCGCTTCCCGGCAGGTGACGCGATCTTCCGGCATCGCGTTGGCTGTGAGCACGATGATCGGGAGCGATCGACCGGCGAGCTGGCGGCGGATGCGGCGCGTGGCTTCGGCCCCATCGATGCCGGGCATTTGCATGTCCATCAATACGAGCGCCCAGGGCTCCTGCGCGATTCGCGTTACGGCATCGTGACCGTTGTCCACTACGGTTACATCGAGACCGGTGCGGCGGAGCATGAGCTCTATGACGCGTTGATTGACGGCATTGTCTTCCACGACGAGAACGCGACCGCGGAACTGACGTACTTTGGCGGCGGGCGCGTTCGCGTGATCGGGGAGCGCGGCGGCGACGGACAAGGAGAGGATGAAGGAAAACTCCGACCCTTCGCCGGGCCGGCTGGCGAGGGCGATGTCACCGCCCATCCGGTGCACGAGGAGTTGTGAGATGGCGAGGCCGAGGCCGCTGCCACCGTAGCGTCGCGTGGTGGAACTGTCGGCCTGCGTAAATTTCTTGAAAATGCGGGTGCGGGTGACCTCGTCCATGCCGATGCCGGTATCACGGACGCGAAAGCGTAGCACGGCTTCGCTGTCTTTGATCTCGACGAGTTCGAGCCCGACTTCGACGCCGCCGCGTTCGGTGAACTTGACGGCGTTGCCGACGAGATTGAGCAGGACTTGGCGCAGCCGGAGCGAGTCGCCGGTGACGGCGGTGGGCAGGCCTGGGTCGAGCGTGCACGTGAGGTATAACCCCTTGGCCTCGACCGGCGCGCGGAAGAGCGCGACCGCTTCACTGACGGTGGCGGCGGGGGAGAAAGTCACAACCTCGAACTCGAGTTTGCCGCTTTCGATTTTGGAGAGATCCAGGATGTCGTTGAGTAGGTGGAGGAGCGTTTCGGCTGAGTCGGCGGCAATGGCAAGTTGTTCGCGTTGGGCGGTGCTGAGCGGACTGTCGCGCACGAGCTGAAGCATGCCGATGACGCCGTTCATGGGCGTGCGGATCTCGTGGCTCATAGTGGCGAGAAAATCGCTCTTGGCCTGATTGGCCGCTTCGGCGTTTTCCCTAGCGTGGTTAAGCGTCACCACGAGGTCCTCGTTTTCAAAGATGAGCCGGTGCAGACGGCTGAGGTCGCCGTGCTGCATCCGTGCGGTGTGGAGGAGAAATAGCCCATAGGTGGCGAAGCACAGCGACAGCATCCAGTCGCCCCGTTCGTCGAGCGTGAGGAAGCGGATCGAGCACGGCAGCAGCGTGGCGATCAGGTAGAGTCTAAAGCCGGCCGGGGAGGAGGCGAGTGAGCGCGCCGCACCGGCGTTCATGCCGGCGAGAATAAGCAGCACAAGCAGCCGGGGAAACAGCGCCGTGGTGCTGAGAAATCCCCAGCTGGCCGCACCCCAGACAGCGCCCGCGCCCGCCACGCCAACGAGAAACTTCCGCCGCCATGTAATCATCTCCTCGTCGGACCGAATCTGACGGGCAAATGCGCGGTTGATCTGCCAGCGCGCAAGGCTGACGACAATGATGCCGGCGAGCCAAGTCAGGCACCAGATGGGGGGAAAATAGGATAGCAGCCCAGCGGTGAGAAGTACCGCCAGAGCAAAGTTGCTGAAAAGTCCGAAGCCAGCGAGCCGGTAGAGGAGGCGCGTCAGCTCCGCCTCGACCCGAAGATGGATGGCAACGGACTCCGCCGTCGGCTAAGGGGGGCGTTGCGAGTACGGCGGCCATTCACTCTAAAAAAACATGGAGTGCGATAGAGCGGCAAGGTGTTTTCACTGAGGAGCAAACCCTAGATTTACGGTGGCGAGTTGGGGGCATATTCTCCGGCTGTTGGCTTCCATTGCCAATTCCTGATCATCGGGCAGATCGTCAACGTGTGCTTGACCGGGCCAAGTAAATGCATGTTGCCCGTCGTTTTCCGCCTGAGTAAATCGCAGCATGTTCGCGTGGGTCGATGGCATAAAACTTGTCGGGCCATGCGCAGCTCATAAATTTGAGTTTTTCCAGAACAACCCCAGTACACCGCAGGTGGCGATCACCGCGATGAGGTTGGCCTTGCACCGGTGCAGTACCACGAACGCCCCTAGACCCACCGCCAGCGTAAACTTGTCGGCTGCCGCCCAAGTTGTCTGCGTCCAGTCCCCATCCTTCAGCCCAAGCGGGAAGATGACATGGCCGGCGAACCACACTGCGAGATTCAGCACGACCCCGACCACGGCTGCGGTCACGGCACTGAGCGCGGTATTCAGCAGGCGCACGCCCCGCAGCCGCTCGAGATGAGGCGCGCCGATAAAAATCCACAGGAAGCAGGGCACAAAGGTCGTCCAGGTTGTCATCCCCGCGCCGAGCGTCGCGGCCAAGAGCGGCGACAGCGCCCCCGGGTGGTTCCAGCCGCCAAGGAAGCCGACAAATTGCAGCACCATGATGAGCGGCCCCGGCGTGGTCTCGGCGAATGCCAGCCCGTCAAGCATCTGCGGCGCGCTGAGCCAGCCGTAATGTTCCACGGCCTGCTGGCCCACATAGGGCAGCACGGCATAGGCCCCGCCAAACGTCACCATTGCCGCCTTGCTGAAAAAAAACCCTTCGCGTGCCAGCGTGCCGTTCCACCCCTGCCACAGTCCGGCCATGATCAGGGGCGCAACCCACAGCACCCCGCATACGCCGGCGACCCGCGCCGCCCGCCCCCACGTCGGCCGCACCGTTCCGGCCACGGCGGCGTCGTCAATCACGGCGGACCGGGACGTTATCCCCCACGCGCCGGTCCCACGGCCATGGTCTTGTCCGCCCGTAAAAACAAATTTTTGTGGGGCAAACCGTCCGCCGAGCCAACCCACGGCCGCCGCTCCCAACACGATGGTCGGAAATGGGGCATGCCCGAAAAAAATCAGTGCGAATGCCGCCGCCGCGATGCCCCACATCACCTCGTTGCGGAGGGCTTTCGTGCCGATTCGCAGCACCGCGGCCGCGACCACGGCCATCACAGCCGGCTTAAGTCCGTAAAAAAAGGCCGCGAGCCAGGGCAGGTTGCCCCAGGTGACATAGACCGTGCCCAATCCCCACAGGATGAACGCCGAGGGCAGGACGAACAGTGCGCCCGCCGTGATGCCGCCACGCGCGCCATGGAGCAGCCAGCCACAGTAGATCGCGAGCTGTTGCGCCTCGGGGCCGGGCAGGATCATGCAGAAATTGAGCGCGTGAAGAAACCGCTCCTGCCCAATCCATTTTTTTCGTTCGACCAGCTCCGTTTGCATGATGGCGATCTGTCCCGCCGGCCCGCCGAAGCTGATGAAGCCGAGCTTCAGCCAGAAGCGCAGCGCCTCACGAAAAGTGGGATGGGCGGTCATGGCCCCGCAGCGTGGGCCGTAACAAAACCGGCGCAAGGCTTGTTGCCTTGCGCCGGGAAAAAATCAGCCGCGCCGCCGGGTTTTATCGCTCGCGCGACCCCATCACCACCCGCAGCACATACCAGAACAGCAGCATCACGCTGGAAAACAGCGCCAGCGCCGCGGCCACATGCTGGTCCGTCCGATAGTGGTGGATGATGTTGGAGGTCGTGTAGAGAATCGCACCCCCGGCAAAGAACACCATGATCGCGGCGAACAGCAACCCGAGCGTGAACCCGAAGATGATGCTGCTGATGATGGTGCCCAGGGCCACGAAGCCGCCCACCGTGAGGATGCCGCGGAGAAAGGAAAAATCCTTCCGGGTCATGAACGCGGTGGCCGTCAGCCCGGCGAACAGCAGTCCGGTGATGATGCCGGCGACGGGGATGACATCCGGCGTGCTGCGATAGGACGCGATATAGAGCAGCGGCAGAAAGATCACCGACTCGGCCACGGTATAAAGGCCCAACCCGAGGTATTGCGTCGCCGGGCCCGCACCGGAGCGCGCCAGGTTGTCGGCGGCCCACGACACGGCCATGAATGCCACCATCACCAGCAGCCAGCTCATGCCACCGAGCATGGAGCGGATGAAGCCTTCGACGCCGGGCAGGTGCAGCAGCCAGGTTTCGAGGGCGGCAAAGGCCAGAATCGCCCCGGCGAGGTGCAGGTAGGTGCGGCGGATGAACAGCGCCCGGTCGGACGGCTGCGCATCGGCAACGAGGAAGGGATTGTCGGTGGTTTGCATGGTGAGGAGGGACGCGGCGACTTTTAAGGTCAAATTCCAGCTTGGAGTATCCGGGATGTTATTCAAATCCAAACTGCCGCAGTTTGGTTGCATGGCGCCGCGGCGATGTGATGCTCGCGCCTGCACATGGCTCGCATCCTTCTCGCCACCATCGGCTCGCTCGGCGACCTCCATCCGGCGCTCGCGCTCGCGTTGGAATTGCGCCGGCGCGGGCACCGGGCCGAAATCGCCACCTCGGAGTTTTACCGCGAAAAAATCACCGGGCTCGGTCTGCCCTTTCATCCGCTGCCGCCAGATGTAGCCGTGGGGGACGGCGAGACCGTGCGGCGCATAATGGACGGACGGGACGCGTCAGCCTACCTGCTGCGCGACCTGCTCTTTCCGTCCGTGCCGGCGATGTTTGCCGCGCTCGTCGCCGCCGCCGAGGGGATCGACCTGCTCGTGAGCAGCGAGATTGTCTATGCGGCGCCGCTCCTCGCGGGAAAAACCGGGTTGCGCTGGGTGTCGTATTCGCTCGCGCCCATATCGCTGTTTTCCGTCCACGATCCTTCTCTGCTCCCCGGTCCGCCGGGCACGCACCTGCTTCAGAGGCTGGGGCCGCGCGCCAACCGTTTCCTCCGCCGCATGGCGGGCCTAACGACCTATCGCTGGTGGCGGCCTGTGCGGGCGCTGCGCCGTGACCTCCGTCTGCCGCCGGGACGAAGTCCGCTGTTTGAAGGGAAATTTTCCCCCGCGCTTGATCTCGCGCTGTTCTCGCCCGTGCTCCAGCCGCCGCAGCCGGACTGGCCGGTGCAGACGGTGCAGTGCGGGTTTCCCTTTTACGATGAAGGGGAGGGTGCCAGCGCTGCCGGCCTGCCGGCCGCCGTGAAGGATTTTCTGGCGGCGGGCGCGCCGCCGGTCGTGTTCACCCTCGGCTCAGCGGCGGTGTTTGCGGCCGATAATTTCTTTGCCGAAGGTGCCCGGGCCGCACACCGGCTGGGCCACCGTGGGCTCCTGCTCCTTGGGCAAAACCCGCCGCCGCCCGACCTGCCGCCGACGGTCCGGACGTGGGACTACCTGCCCTACGCGCAGATTTTTCCGCACGCCGCCGCGATTGTCCACCAAGGCGGCGTCGGCACGACGGCGCAAGCGCTGCGCGCGGGGCGGCCGATGCTGGTGGTGCCTTTCGCCCACGACCAGCCGGACAACGCGGCCCGCGTCACCCGCCTAGGCGTGGCGCGAACTCTCGCCCGTTCGCGTTATCGCGCGTCGCGCGTCGCGCGCGAGCTGGCCCTGCTGCTCGGCGATCCGGCGGTCGCGCTTCGTGCCGCCGCCGCGGGGGAACGCATCCGAGCGGAGCACGGTGTGGTGTCCGCCTGCAATGCGCTGGAAACGACCCTGGTCGGATAGCGCCGCCCTCCTCCATCGGGGGGCTAGGGCAATCACAGGCTGAACCAGCGGGAAAAGGCTTCTGTCAGCAACAACAGCCCCAGGATGGTCACCGCTGGAACACCCCATTTGATGAATGCAATCCGACGACGGGCCTGTTCGGCGGTGATTTTTTTATCCTTCACGTCCTCTTCGGCGTCCGAGCAGTAGAAGTCGAGCCGCCAGCGCAGCCAGATACCGGCGGCGACAAGCGCAATGGCGGCAAGGGCGAGTTGCTCATGTTTGTCCATTCTTGGGTAAAAACGCCTTTGATTGTTATGATCCGGGGGCAAAGCTCCACTTTAAAAATAATCCATGCCCCGCACTCCCACCTCAGGCAAATTCCTTCACCGCTTCAATTTCAGCAGCCGTTCACCGGCGGCATTGAGCGTGGCCGGCGACTTGGCGAAATTGAGACGGACGAAGCGGTGCTCCGGGTAGTGGAAAAAACTGGAGCCCGGCACGGGGGCGACGCCCATCTCGCGCGCCATCCATTTCGAAAATGCTACATCGTCCGTGCAACCGAGTGGCGATACGTCGAGCATCACAAAGTAGCTGCCTTCCGGGCGCGTGTATGTGAGGCCGGTGCGGTCGAGCCATCCGCACAATAGGTCGCGCCGGGCGGCGTAGTCGGGGCCGAGCGCCGCGTAATAGCTCGGCGGGAAATTTAGCGCGGTGACGACGGCATGTTGGAGCGGCGCCGCGGCCCCGACGGTGAGGAAATCATGGACCTTGCGCGCCTGCGCAATCAACTCTGGGACGGCATGGATGTGGCCGAGCCGCCAGCCGGTGATGAGAAAGGTTTTGGACAGCGCCGAGCCGCTCAACGTGCGCGCAGCCATGCCCGGCAGGGTGGCGAAGTAGGTGTGCTGGTGCGGCGGAAAGACGATGTGTTCATAGACTTCGTCGGTGATGACGAAGGTGTCGAACTCTTCTGCGAGCGCGGCGATCTGGCCCAGTTCGTCCCGGGTGAAGACGCGGCCGCAGGGATTGGACGGGTTGCAGAGCACAAACGCCTTCAGCCCGCGCGCGAACGCGGCGCGCAGCTCCGACGGGTCGAAATGATAGTGCGGCGGGTGCAATCGCACATGCACGGGCGTGGCCCCGCACAGAATCGTGTCGGCATTGTAGCTCTCATAAAATGGCGAGAACAGGCCGACCCGGTCTCCCGGGTCGCACACTGTCATGAGAGCCACGATCATCGCCTCGGTTGCGCCGCAGGTGACGACCAGCTCGCGTTGGGCGTCCACCGGCCGCTGGAAATCGCGGCCGATTTTTGCGGCCAGCGCCGCGCGCAGCTCGGGTGAGCCCCAGGTAATGGCATATTGATGGCGGCCGGCATCCATCGCATCCTTCGCGGCCTGCACGAGCTCGGCGGGCGGATCGCCGTCTGGGAAGCCCTGCGCCAGGTTGATCGCGCCGCAGTCGTTGGCCACCCGCGTCATTTCGCGGATGAGCGACTCGGAGAAGGCGGCGGTTCGGAGGGAGGTGCGGGGCATAGGGGTATCAGGAAAGGAAAGCAGTCGGATGGTTTACAAACCGACAGTCTTAACCTTGGCAATGCAGGTTTTCATCCTTGGGGGTGGTCCTCCACTGGTCCGTTCTGGCTTCGCGGCATTGGCCATGCAATTCCGGTTCATGGAATTTTTAATTCCATGCCGACTTTGAGAGGCGTTTTTTCGGTGGGCAGCAGACTCTTGTTCGCGGCCTGAATTTCCGGCCAGCGCGATTTGTTGCCGTAATATTTTTGCGCCAGGGTCGAGAGCGTATCGCCCGACGCGACGGTGTGCTTGCGGGCGGGCGCGATGGCCGCCGGCTCCGGTGCTGGCGCCGGCGGGGGCGGCGCGGCGCGGAGGGGCGAATCGCCGGATACAAGGGCCGCGGCACCGCCGGAAGCGGTCGCACCCACCACCGGCGGACGTGGCAGGCGGGTGCCGGGAGCGGCGGAGAGCAGGTCGCGAAGCTGTTTGTTTTCCGCCTGCAATCGCTCGACGGTGGCGAGGAGGCTGGCAGACTGGTTTTCAAACGGCTGGCCGGGCAGGGTGCGGGCAAACTCACGCAACTGGGCGTCAATCTGCTGCCGCACATATCCGGCCTGCGGACTGGCCGGGACCAGTTCGCAAAACTTCCGATAATGGTAGATCGCCGCAATGGGATCTTTCACCTTCTCGGCGTAGAGCTGTCCGGCTTGGAGGTGCGACTCGGGCGCGGCGTCATCGCCGCGCGTGGCGATGACCTTGCGAAAAGCCGCCAGCGCCTCCTGATCGTGGCCCTGCCTGAGCTGTTCCAAGCCGCGTGCGTAGTTGCTGTCGTTGGTCTCGGCGGTGAGGAGCGAACCGCTGTCACGGCCGCAACCGGCGGTGAGCAGCAAGGCCACCAGCGCCGGCAGGCTGCGGGTGAAAAATCGGCGGTGACGGGAAGGAAATTTGGTTGGAACGGGAAGCATGGCCGTCCAGTCTGACGCTTCTTTCGCCAAATCAAACCTCAAATGGCCCTCGCCTCCCGTACCATCCTCAACCGCGCCCGCGCCTGCATCCGCATTGAGCAGGCTGCGCTCACGGCCACCGCACGCGGGCTGGGCGCGGAGTTTGTCGCCGTCGCCCGCGCGATTGAGACGGCGGCACGGGCGGATGCGAAGCTCATCTTCACTGGCGTCGGCAAGTCCGCCCACATCGCGGAGAAGCTCGTCGGAACATTCAACAGCATCGGCGTGTCGGCGTGTTTCCTCGACGCCACGCAGGCGTTGCACGGCGATCTCGGCCTGGTGAATGAGGGCGACGTGGCGCTGCTCCTGAGCAACAGCGGTCAGACGGACGAGGTGCTCCGGCTGGTCCCGGTGCTGCGGCGTTTCGGCGTGCGACTAGTGGCGTTTACCAGCCAGCCCGGTTCCGATCTCGTGCGCGAGACCGGACTGCGCCTGATCTACCGCGTGCCGCGCGAGGCCTGTCCGCTCAAGCTCGCGCCCACGGCCAGCACGACCGCCGCGCTCGCGCTCGGCGACGCGCTTGCGATGGTGCTGCTGGAGGCACGCGGGCTGACGCGTGACGATTTCGCTAGGTTCCATCCGGCCGGCAATCTCGGCCGCGTGCTGCTGCTCCGCGTACGCGACATCATGCGTTCCGGCGACCGTCTGCCCGTTGCGCCCGACACCGTGACGGTGCAGGATGCCATCCTCGCCATGACCAAGGCCCGCAGCGGCAGCATTGCCTTGGTGCGCCCGAAGACCGGTCGGCTCACCGGCATCCTGACTGACGGTGATTTCCGCCGCAGCGCGCTTACCGGGCCGGACTTCATGCGACAGTCCGTTGGCCGGTTCATGTCGCGCGCTCCCAAAACTATCCGCGACGATGCGCTCGGAGTGGACGCGCTGCGTCTGTTCGAGACGCACAAGATTGACGACCTTATCGTGGTCAACGCTCAAGGCCGTCCGGTCGGATTAGTGGACGCGCAGGATCTGCCCAAACTGAAGCTGGTGTGATAAAAAACCTCCGGTCTCAATGACCGGAGGCTGAATGATCATGCATTTGAATGCAACTTGGCGTCACCCCTTGGCGGCGCGGGTGACCTTGCGGCGCTCGACTTCCTTGAGGATGCGCTTGCGGAGACGCAGGGTCTTCGGCGTGACCTCCACGAACTCGTCGGACGCGATGTATTCAATGGCGCGCTCCAGCGAGAGCTTCGCGGCCGGCGTCAGGCCCGTGGCCACACCCGAGCCTTGCGAACGGAAGTTGGTTAGCGCCTTGGCCCGGACGGCGTTGCAGGCGATATCCTCGTTGCGCGGGTTCTCGCCAACGATCATGCCCTCATAGACCTGCTCGCCGGGGCCGACGAAGAGCTTGCCGCGCTCCTGCACCATCACGAGCGCGTAGCTGGTGGTCTCGCCCGCCTCGGTCGCGATGATCGTGCCCGTGATGCGCGTGAGCACCTCGCCCGCGTAGGGGCCGTATTCTTTGAACAGATGGCTGAGCACACCGCGGCCGCTGGTGGCGTTGACGACGTCAATCTCCATGCCGATGAGACCGCGCGTGGTGATGGTCGCCTCAATCATGGTGCTGTGGGCGAGCTTCTCCATGTTGGTGAGCTTTCCCTTCCGGTTGGCGAGGTTCTGCATGATGGTGCCGACGCACTCGTCGGGCACCTCAATCCAGACCGTCTCGTAGGGCTCGTGGCGGTGGCCGTCCACAATCTTCTCGATCACGGTCGGGCGCGAGACGAGCAGCTCGAAGCCCTCGCGGCGCATGGTCTCGACGAGCACGGCGACCTGCATCGCACCGCGGGCCTTGACGTTGAACACGCCGGCCTTGTCCGAGTCCTCGATGTAGATGGAGACGTTGGTCTTCAGCTCGCGCATCAGGCGCTCCCGCAGCTGGCGCGAGGTGACGAGCTTGCCCTCCTGGCCGACGAGCGGGCCGTCGTTCACGCAGAACTGCATCTCCAGTGTGGGCGGGTCAATCTGGGTGAAGGGCAGGGCGTGCTGCTCCTCGCTGGCCGCGATGGTGTCGCCGATGTCAATGTCCTCAAAGCCGGAGATGCCGACGATGTTGCCGGCGACGCCGGCGGCGGTCTCCTGGGTGCCGAGGCCGGAATACTCGAAAATCTTCGAGATCTTCGCGCGGACGCGCTTGCCATCGGAGTGGCGGATGGCAAAGACCGGGTCGCCCACGGCGGCCTTCCCGCCGAGGATCTTGCCGATGGCGATGCGGCCGACATAGTCGCTCCAGTCAATGTTGGAGACGAGCATGTGGAACGGCTCGCCGGGCTTGGCGAAAGGCGGCGGCACATGGTCGAGGATGGTCTGGAACAGCGGCGTCATGTCCTTCTTCTCCTCGCCGAGGTGGAACATCATGTAGCCGTCGCGGCCCGAGCCATAGACGACCGGCGCGTCGAACTGCTCCTCGGTGGCGTTGAGCTCCATGAGCAGCTCCAGGACCTTCTCATACATCTTTGCCGGCTCGGCGTTCTCGCGGTCGATCTTGTTAATGACGATGACGACCTTGAGGCCGTGCGCGAGGGCCTTGCGCAGCACGAAGCGCGTCTGCGCCTGCGGGCCGTCGTACGCGTCCACCACGAGCAGCACGCCGTCCACCATGCGGAGCGCGCGCTCGACCTCGCCGCCGAAGTCGGCGTGGCCGGGGGTGTCCACGATGTTGATGATCTTGTCCTGCCAGTGGACGGAGGTGTTCTTGGCCTTGATGGTGATGCCCTTCTCCTTTTCCAGGTCCATGGAGTCCATGGCGCGCTCCTCGATGTGCTGGTTGGCGCGATAGACGCCGCCCTCCTTGAGGAGTTTGTCCACGAGGGTGGTTTTCCCATGGTCAACGTGGGCGATGATGGCGATGTTGCGGATGCTCTGGTTCATTGGCGGAAGGCGGTCTGGCGGTTGGAAAAAGGTCAAACGTGCCGGGCGCGCACGGCGAAGGCAAGGCGGAACCGTGGGGCTTCCCGGGCATACTTTCGATTGGCCACGAACTCACTCAAGTAACGACTACTTGAATTCGGCCGTCCCTAAGGCGTCTTTCCGTACTTTTCTGTAGGCGATGTTAGGGCTCGAAGCCAAAAAATATGAATAAAATCGTGATTGGACAGTATACTAAAAGTTGAAACACTATACGAGTGGCGTCCGTATAAATTGTTTGTGGCGCAACGTTGGGACGATGAGAGTCCATCGGTCAGTCAACGATTTTACCCGGTTTCTTGCCAAGGCAAGACGTGAAAATTCGCGTTCTGAAATCAATCATTGACATACAACGGAGCAGGCCCACTGTCCGCATTCCCTGTTGCAGGGTGGAGCAGCCTGGTAGCTCGTCAGGCTCATAACCTGAAGGTCGTTGGTTCAAATCCAACCCCTGCACCCAATTT